>JBLHVT010000057.1:0-20556 GCA_047628735.1 Glaciecola sp. | reverse complement strand
TATTGACCTATCTTTACTTCTCAGCTCTTTCCCTTGGCCATCTTTGTACAAGATGGCTCCTTTGGTTTGCTTGGTTATTGTCCCGCTAACGCTAAATATACGGTGACTGAAACCGTTAGGATCGGTCAACGCGAATGCGATTGCTTCTCATTCAAATTCTCCTTACTTATCAATGGCTTAGCTCCAAAAGCTCTTGACTTTTCCCATCAAAAAGCTGATCCTGCACGTAGTAAATCTAAAGGAGTTTTTTTAATGAAATCTGATCCAACTGTCATCAAACATCTCAATAAAGCGCTAGGAAACGAACTTGTTGCGATTAACCAATATTTTCTTCATTCAAGAATGTACGAAGACTGGGGCTTGGCGAAGCTAGCTGCGAAAGAGTACGAAGAATCAATTGATGAAATGAAGCACGCTGATCAACTAACCAAGCGCATTCTTTCTTTAGATGGCCTGCCCAATCTGCAGAGCCTCGGCAAGTTGCAAATAGGTGAGAACACTAAAGAGATGCTTCAATGTGACCTGAATTTAGAGATGATTGCGTGTCCTGATCTTAAAGAAGGCATAGCTTACTGTGAGTCGGTAGGTGATTTCGTTAGCCGTAATTTGCTTAGCGACATTCTTGTCAGCGAAGAAGAGCATGTAGATTGGCTTGAAAGTCAGTTAAAATTGGTTGAGATGGTTGGCCTTGAAAACTATCTACAATCAATGATTTAACCTGTTTAGTTAACGTATAGCGTGACTAAGAAGTGAGATAAGAAATGCAATAATTTTTGTGTTTCTTAACTCACGATGTGCTTAAAAATGTCGATACCCTTCGCTAGAGCCAGAAATATATTGCTCATGACAAGAAAGTGTCTTTTTAACGAGGGTGATATCACCCTAAGCACAGGGTGAGTAATGTACGCGTGCATAGATCTAGGATCGAATAGTTTTCATTTGCTCGTCGGGGAGTGGGATAACGGTAAGATCCGTATACTTGAACGCTGCAGCGATAAAGTTCAGCTTGGTGAAGACGTTCGAGCCACGGGGGTTATCTCCTCAGCCGCCTTCGAACGCGGCCTCACCAGCTTAAAGCATTTCAAAGTTCTAATGGACCAATACCCACTCGAAAGATACTGGGCGTTGGGCACAAATTCTCTAAGAGTTACTCAGAATTCACAAGATTTTATTGATGCTGCGGCAGCTATTGGGTTGGAGGTTTCAGTTATCTCTGGTGTGCAAGAAGCTGTTTTGATTTACGCCGGGGTTATTACCGAATTACCAGAATTTGGGGGCAACCGCTTAGTGATAGATATTGGCGGCGGCAGCACAGAGATAATCGTTGGCTGCGGTCAGCAGCGGCTAATTACAGAAAGTATGGCTATAGGCTGCGTAGCATGGAGAGATCGATTCTTTGCTGATGACTCATCAGATAAGGCAACCCTCAATCGACAAATGGAGCTGGGTCTAGCGGCCGCAAGAGAGGTGTTAGGGGAGAATGCGGCTGGTATTTCCCGAGCCGGCTGGGATGAGGCATATGCTTCTTCTGGCACCGTCAAGATGCTAGCAAATATATGTGCAGCGGCGGGATATGGCTCTAAACGTATAGACTATGAAGTCTTGCAGCTCTTGCAGCCACAATTCATTGATTGCAAAGCGAGCGGTTCAGATCTCCCAGGTTTGAAGCAGCGCAGGCGCGATTTGTTGCTCCCGGGCTGGTGCATAATGGTGGGTTTGATGGAGAGCTATAACATAAGCTCGATAAACTTCAGTCCAACAGCACTTCGGGAAGGGATGTTGGACTTTATGGTGCAGAATGAAAAGACCCTCAAGAGCATGGAAAAAAGCAATTTGCCCGAAGTCTCTAAGCTGTAACACCCGAAGTCTCTAAGCTGTGACAAAAGTTATGATAGCTGCTTCAATAGCAGCGTTTGAACTGCTACGGTCTGATTGTCCAAATCGAACCGTTCGATATACTCGCCGTCAGCTTGCATTTCCCAGCTTTGAGCTTGGTCCTCCAAATACATTTCCATTTCTGCCACAATACGCGTGGCCCATTTCTTCTTAAGTATCGGAAAGCAGACTTCTATTCGATGTGACAGGTTTCGTTCCATCCAGTCAGCACTAGAACAATAGACTTGATTGGGACTGTTTAAGAAGTAGTAGACTCTTGAGTGCTCTAGGAAGCGTCCTACTACCGATACTACTCGAATATTCTCGCTGACTGTCGGCATACCCGGTTTTAGGCAGCAGATCCCTCTGACAATGAGGTCTACTTTCACCCCCGCCATGGATGCTCCATACAGAGCTTTGATGACATCGGGGTCGGTGAGTGAGTTAATTTTTGCGATCACCCGTGCGGGCTGCCCTGCAATTGCTGCTTCTTTTTCAGCATCGATCATGCGTATTATTGATTTGCGCAAGTTAAAAGGCGCGTGGATTAGCAGCTTGGGATGAATTTTCTTGCCCATTCCAGTTATTTGCTGGAATACCTTGTGAACATCAGCGCAAATCATTTTATCAGCGGTTAGCAATCCATAGTCTGTGTAAAGGAGCGAATTTTTGCGGTGATAGTTGCCAGTGCCAAGATGGGCGTAGCGTTTTAATTTGTCACCGACTCGGCGAACTATCAACAACATTTTGGCGTGAGTTTTATAGCCCATTACGCCGTAAACAACGACTGCGCCAGCTTCCTGCAATATGCTGGCAAAATGCATATTTTCTTTTTCATCAAAGCGCGCTCGCAATTCAATTACTACGGTAACTTCTTTCCCGTTCCGAGCGGCTTCTACGAGTGCCTCGACTAATTCAGAGGATTCATTTGTTCTATACAATGTTTGCTTAATAGAGAGCACAGTGGGGTCTTTTGCAGCCTGCCTTAACCAATCTATTATCGGAAGAAATGACTGGAACGGGTGATGAAGCAGCTGGTCTTCTTTGTCTACCGCGTAAAAGATATCATTTCCAACTTCAAGTGCTGGCGGCAGCCCCGGTGAGAAAATAGGAAACTTTAAATCTGGTCGATTTATCATTCCATTGAGTGCCATAAGTCTCTGTAAGTTCACGGGCCCGTCGAGGCGAAACAGCGCGTCTTCTTTAAGGTCGAAGCGTTGAAGGAGAAAATTTGTTAGGTTTTCTGGGCATCCTTTGCCTACCTCTAATTTAGTGGCTGCACCAAAGCGGCGGCTATGTAATTCTCCCTGCAAGGCAGAAGCTACATCCTCGACTTCAACATTGGACATCTCCAAATCAGAGTTTCGAGTTACGCGAAATTGATGGCATTCGGTTACTGTCATGCCTGGGAAAAACTGGTCAACGTGGGCGTGAATCACCGAGGATAAGAATATGAAGTTATCTCCGGTTGGCATAATATTTTTAGGTACTTTGATCAATCTTGGCAATGATCTGGGGGCTGGCACAATGGCTAAACCGCTTTCTCTGCCAAACGCATCTTTGCCGTTAAGTGAAAGAATGAAATTTAGGCTTTTATTAACTAAACGTGGAAAAGGGTGGGCAGGGTCAAGCCCTAAAGGACTCACCACAGGTACTACTTGGTCGTGAAAGTAGTTCTCGGTCCATTTAATAAGCTCCTCATTCCACTCGTGGCGATAGAGAAAGTGAATATTCTCCTCAGCCAGCGATGGCAAGAGATCAACATTTAAGATCCTGTATTGCTCCTCTAGCGCCTCTCGGACCTGATCGTGAATTATGTCTAAAACTTGTTCTGGGTATTTTCCGTCCGGCCCAGGTCGCTGGCGCCCAAAATCAAGCTGTTTCCTAAGCCCTGACATTCGAATTTCAAAAAACTCATCAAGGTTAGAGCTGAAAATGAGCAAGAACATAAGGCGCTCAAGCAGGGGATGCTCAGGATTTTTTGCCTGATGAAGTACTCGTAGATTAAATTTGATGTATGACAGTTCTCTGTTCTCGAAATACTGACTGTCGTTCAGGTCAATGGCTTGCTCAGGCTGCGGCCTCAAAGAGGGGTGAGATTCAGGCGAAGACGCAGTTACAGCATTCAGCTCCGATAGTTGCTTTGCCATGATAGGGGGCTCGTGAGTGTTGTAGTTAAATGTTGTAGTTAAAGTTAAAGAAAAAAAGTAATGGTATTTTCTGGCAATGAACTATTCATCTTGAATACTGTGAAGCGTCAACTTTATTAACAACGCGCCGTGTTCTCCGAAACAAAAAAAACGCAACTATAGACTAAAAAACATCAATGATCATAACATTTTACGGCGTTTCTTTAAACTGTAACTTTATTGTAATATAAAGGTTCGCATGCCGAGTGCGGCGGGTAATAATCCATTGAGGGTAGCGTGTTAGTCTTGTGATTTCATATCGATTAAGTTTTTGTGGTTTTCTTTTAGTGATTAGCTCATCACTGTTGGCTCAGTCGCGGCCAATGGAGATGAGCTTAGGAGCGCAATACCAGCGCTTAAATGGTATTTCAGGCACTCTATCAAGCGCAGGTTCAGATACGCTGGCAAATTTAATGACACTGTGGGCGGAGGACTTTAATCGAGAATATCCAAATGTCATTATCCAGATCCAAGCGGCAGGTTCGTCAACAGCTCCTCCGGCACTGCTAGAACAGACAGCCAGCCTTGGTCCTATGAGCCGTAAGATGAAGGAAATCGAGTTACAGTCGTTTGAATCCCGCTACGGGTACCCGCCGACTGCGATTCCGGTGGCCTTGGACGCTTTGGCCGTTTATGTTCACAAAGACAATCCGCTGCGGGGGCTAACTATTGCAGAACTAGATGCCATTTTTTCATCTACTCGGCGCTGCGGGCAAACTAAGGCGCTGGAGACCTGGGCCGATTTAGGCTTACCAAAACCTTGGGGGCAACAAAAAATACAGATGTTCGGGCGTAATTCTGTATCAGGAACTTATGGTTTTTTTAAACAAATTGCTTTGTGCAAAGGGGATTTTAGAACTTCAGTCGGCGAGCAGCCTGGGTCGGGGTCGGTAGTCCAAGCCATCAGTGGTTCATTAAACGGCATAGGCTACTCCGGAATCGGTTACCGAACCTCCAGTGTGCGAGCGGTTCCCATCGCCTTAAATAAAAACTCCCCCTACGTAGAGGCTAACGCTGTCAACTCAATGTCTGGCGACTACCCTCTAGCCAGATTTCTTTTGATTTATATTAATAGGAGACCGAATCAGGAGCTGCCCCCGCTAGAAAGAGAATTTATCCGTTTCGTTCTGTCGCGAACAGGACAGGAAAGCGTCTTAAAAGATGGCTACATCCCATTGCCATCTTTAGTCATTGATAGCACGCTTGAATCTTTGGATATCCAGTGATGGATACAAAAAATCAAGCGCAGTCTAAAAGCCAAGCAGAGGCTGAATCTCGAGACGGTGTTGACCGGTCTGTTGCTCTACCCAACGGCGGGCACACTTTGCGGGTGAAGCGCAAAGTAAGGCATTTTTATGACAGGGCTGCTCGCTATGGCATTGCCATAGGAGGGGTGGGGGTCATAGCAATAATGCTGGTGATTTTTGTCTTCTTGATTGCGGAGGTTCAACCTCTATTTTCATCGGCTTCTGTTGACGCTGGCCCCAGCTTTCAAATAGCAGATAGCCTTGAAGGGCCTGGATTGCATTTGGCTATAGATGAGCAAGCCAGATTATTGCTTCGAATAAGTGCTCGGGGAAGGGCGGTCTTTCTCGACTTAGATTCGGGAGCTGTGATCAGCGAAATCTCGCTAGCAATCCCTGAGGGCTATTTTATAAATCAGTTTGCCCTAGATTCTGAGGAGTCAGGGGTGTTTGCTTATTCCTTAAGTAATGGCAGCGTTCACATAGCTCAATATCTTTGGGAAACGGAATTTTCGAGCGAAGGCAATTTGCCTGTAATTACCCCTCTAATTGTTTATCCCTATGGGCAAGAGGCGGTGCTAAATTTGGGCAGCGCTATCGATGCAATTGCTGTGCGCGTGGCTCAAGAGGACTTAGTCCTAGCTGCCATAGATGAGTCCGGCAATTTAAAGTTATTGCACTCAGTTGGCCAGCGGAATCTGTTTAGCGGTTTCAATGTTAATTATGTAGCTCCTCCAGCGAGTCTCGAAGAAATTGACGTGAAATTAGAACAAGCCGATCAGCTATTCATCGGCGGTGACAAAAGGCTGCTTTATGCGGTTTCTGATTCTGGGCGAGTGGTGGTTTACGATTTAAAAAATATGCTGGATAGCAAGGCCGTAGCGGTTTTTTCTGAGGCTCAGCTGGTGCAAGCAGATGCCCAGATGGAGTCTATTAAATTTCTTTCAGGCGGGCTTTCTCTGCTTGTTGCCGATAGCCTTGGATTTGTGTCGCAGTGGTTTGTTGTTCGTGATGAGGGTAGAACTGATTTAGAGATAGTTCGCCGCTTCGCTGGCGATGGGACAGTCGTGATTGCGACAGCGGTGGAGCAAAGACGAAAAAACTTTGTCGCTTTGAGTGAGTCAGGACTACTCTCGCTGCATAATGTTACTTCTCAAAAAAGAGTTTTGACTGACACTTCTTTCAACAGCAAGCCGCTCGCGGTTGCCGTAGCTCCCCGCGGAAATAAAATAGTTGCCGAGTTGGAAGGTGGCGTTTTCATCAGCTGGTCTGTAGACAACCCCCACCCAGAGGTATCTTTTGCTGCCCTGTGGCGCCAAGTTTGGTATGAGAGTTATCCGGAACCGGACTATGTATGGCAGCCCTCAGCCGCTAGCAACGACTTTGAGCCGAAGTATTCTCTAGTGCCACTTTCCTTTGGTACGTTAAAAGCGGCGTTTTACGCAATGCTAATTGCGGCGCCGTTAGCCATATGCGGTGCGATTTACACCGGTTATTTTATGGCGCCTGTGCTTAGACGTAAAGTTAAGCCTCTGATTGAGCTAATGGAAGCGCTCCCAACCGTAGTCTTAGGTTTTCTAGCGGGACTGTGGCTCGCGCCGTTTGTGGAAAGCAACTTGCCGGGGGTGATAATCCTCCTTCTGCTTTTGCCGCTTGGGATTCTACTGTTCAGCTTTTCATGGGCGCAGATGCCAAAATTTATTCGTTATTTGGTACCCGAAGGATGGGAAGCAATACTATTGATTCCATTCATACTTCTATTTACTTGGGGTTGCTTTCATTTTTCTTATCCGGTCGAAACTTTTTTCTTCGCTGGCGATATGCAGCAGTGGCTAAGTTCCGAATTAGGTATTTCTTATGACCAGCGAAATGCGATGGTGGTTGGTTTTGCTATGGGGTTTGCCGTCATTCCAACGGTGTATTCAATTGCCGAAGATGCAATCTTTACTGTTCCACGGCATTTAAGCGATGGTTCCCTGGCGTTAGGTGCAACTTCTTGGCAGTCTCTCTATCATGTGGTTCTGCCTATGGCGAGTCCTGGGATTTTCAGCGCTTTAATGATCGGATTAGGCCGCGCAGTAGGTGAGACGATGATCATATTGATGGCCACAGGCAATACTCCAATTATGGATATTAATATCTTTGAAGGAATGCGGACGTTGGCCGCCTCAATAGCCATCGAGGTGCCTGAGTCTGAAGTCTCGAGCACTCATTACAGGATTCTATTTTTAGCCGCGACGGTCTTGTTTTTATTCACCTTTGTAGTTAACACCGTAGCTGAAGTTGTTCGCCAACAACTACGGGGAAAGTACAGTAGCCTATGATGATGCGATTTTCAAAATGGACCGCTAGTGGCCGGCCCTGGATTTGGCTGAATGCTGCGGCTATTGCCATTAGTATTTTAATGGTGGTGGGTTTGGTGTCTTTGCTTGGCGTGCGAGGCTTAAGTTACTTTTGGCCAAGCGATGTGATGCAGGCGCGCTATATAAGCCCGGAGCCTGCGGGTAGCGGATTGTCGATGGAGGTAATTGGAGAATTGGTTGAAAGTGAAACGGTGCCTTCTTCACAGTTAGCGGCGGCCGGTATTGATGGTCTGGAAAACCAAGAAGTGATTCGGCGTTTTCTTCTTAAACAAGGCAATCGTGAGTTATTCAATGCAGATTTCATTTGGCTTATTGACGACTTTGTAGAGGATTTTCAATATCCGTCTGAGCTAGTGACTTTGGAGCGACTAGAATGGGGGAATTTTTACGGTACGCTGCGGTTGATAAAAGAAAACGGAACAGTGATCGCCGGCGAAACTGCTGAGGGCGTCAATTGGGAGGAATTTTCGCAGCGACTGGGCAGAGTTTACTCAATACGAAGCCAAATAATAGAAATAGAGAAAACGCAAATTCAGGAAATTAACTATCGCACCAATCAGCTTCGGCTGCAGGTGCGGGAGCTAGAGCTTGACGGTGATATGACGGTTACCATGAGGCTGAGCCTAGACCGTCAACGAGAAGTGCTGCAATCTGAATATGAAATTCAGCGCCAGGAGTTGCTCCGTTTAAATGACGAGATACTGCGTGATGAGGCAGACTTTATGATTGCAGGCGGAGAAATAGTACCTATCAACCTTGCGTCGATTGTTCGAGCCTATCGCCCAAATCAGCTGAGTGCGCTTGGCAAGTTTAAGGTTTTTCTTTCAAAAGTCGGTGAATTTTTGAGCGCTGAGCCTCGTGAGGCAAATACTGAAGGCGGCGTATTTCCTGCAATTTTCGGTACGGTAATGATGGTGATGTTGATGTCAGTGTTCGTTACACCCTTTGGTGTTATTGCCGCCGTCTATTTAAGAGAATATGCAAAGCAGGGTATCACCACCAAAATTATCAGAATTGCGGTTAATAATTTGGCTGGCGTCCCCTCGATCGTTTATGGTGTTTTTGGGCTTGGCTTCTTTATTTATATTATTGGCGGCGAAATTGATCAGCTTTTTTATTCTGAATCTCTGCCTGCTCCAACTTTTGGTACTCCGGGTTTGCTTTGGGCGTCGTTGACGTTGGCTCTGCTAACGTTGCCGGTGGTTATTGTTGCAACTGAAGAGGGCTTGGCTCGGATACCTCGCAGCGTTAGGGAGGCCAGTCTGGCTTTAGGGGCAACAAAATTTGAGACGCTTTGGCGAGTTGTGCTGCCGATGGCCAGTCCGGCAATGATGACTGGATTAATTTTAGCTGTCGCCAGAGCGGCAGGTGAGGTAGCGCCACTAATGCTGGTTGGAGTGGTAAAACTAGCGCCTTCGCTGCCGTTAGATGGCAACTACCCGTATCTACATTTAGATCAAAAATTTATGCACTTAGGGTTTCACATCTATGATGTGGGTTTTCAAAGCTCAAATATTGAAGCTGCGAAGCCTTTGGTATTTGCCACGGCTTTTTTGTTGGTGGCTGTAATTGCTGCGCTAAATTTAAGTGCGGTTTCGCTACGGAATCACCTCCGTGAAAAATATAAATCACTTGAAGCATGATGCTATTAATGGACGGTTTTTGTTAACTCTATGAACACACTAAAAACTAGCGATGCCTTAGCGGTCGCATCAAATTTAGGGACCTCAGATAAAAACATTGCCAGCTCGAGCAAGGACTTGCCACGCTGTCTGGAAGTTGAAAACCTTTCGCTTTCTTACACGCGTGGCAATAAGGCTCTAAATTCTATTAATTTGTACATAGCGAAACAAAGAGTGACTGCCTTCATTGGCCCCAGCGGCTGTGGTAAATCGAGTTTGCTGCGCTGCTTTAATCGTATGAACGATTTAATAGATGACTGCGTGATAGAGGGTGCAATTCGATTAGAGGGGGAGGACATTTATCAAAAGTCAGTTGAGGTGGCAGAGCTTAGGCGCCGCGTTGGCATGGTGTTTCAAAAGCCAAACCCGTTTCCTAAGACAGTGTATGAAAACGTCGCGTATGGCCTGCGTATTCAGGGTTTAAGTTCTAAGCGCAAACTAGATGAAATTGTTGAAGAGTCGCTTGAGGCTGCCGCTCTTTGGGATGAGGTTAAAGACCGCCTTCATGACAATGCCTTGAGTCTTTCTGGCGGGCAACAACAACGTTTAGTTATTGCTCGAACCATTGCAGTGCAGCCTGAGGTATTGCTTCTCGATGAGCCAGCCTCGTCACTTGATCCGATTTCAACGTTGAAAATTGAAGAGCTCATCAGTGAGCTAAAAGAAAGTTACACTATTGTTATCGTGACCCACAACATGCAACAAGCGGCCAGAGTCTCGGATTACACTGCTTTTCTTAATATGGGCAATATGGTTGAGTTCGATACCACGGATCGATTGTTTACCAATCCTTCAGAAAAACAAACAGAAGACTACATTACCGGCCGGTATGGCTAATGAGATATACTTCACTCACTTTTTAATCTGGATGACCGATGAGTTCTCAAGCTGAAGGGCATAGCCTGCATATTTCACAACAGTTCAATGTTGAATTGGAGGAAGTTAAAGGCCACATGATGGAAATGGGCGGTGTTGTTGAAAAGCAGCTCGCCGATGCGCTTGAGGCAGTGGTCACATCGAATAGTAATTTAGGTATAAAAGTATCCAAAGATGATGATGAGATAGATTCTTTAGAGATGCAAATTGATGAAGAGTGCAGTTTGATTATTGCACGACGCCAGCCGGCAGCTAGCGATTTGCGTTTGGTGTTAGCCATCATAAAAACTATTCGCGATCTTGAACGGATCGGAGATGAATCATCTAAAATCGCAAAAATGGCGGTTAAGCTTTCTGAGGAAGGCGAGATTCCCAGCCTCTTTGTTGAATTTAAAAACATCAGCGCAAAAGTTCAGCGCATGGTTAGTATGTCGCTTAATGCCTTTGCGCGGTTCGATGCCGAAGCGGCATTAGAAATCACCAAGGCGGATCTTGAAGTTGATATGGAATATCGCAGCGCCATGCGTTCAATGATCACCCACATGATGGAAGATCCGCGAAGTATCACCCGCGTGCTGAATATTCTTTGGGCTCTGCGTGCACTGGAGAGAATAGGTGATCATTCAAAAAATATAGCCGAGCATGTGGTCTATTTGGTTAGGGGTAAAGATGTTCGTCACGAAAAATTAGAAAAACAAGATTAACTCTACCTTTAGCAAATCTAATTCAGATTTTCTTGTAAGTTCGGTTAGCGCAGCGCATGACTGCGCATCTGCTTTTTGTCCTAAGGCCCTGCTGTTTTTCTAAGGCCTTATTCTGCAGAAGTGGTTTTGCTTATTAGTCGAGCTATTGGAAGTTTGCAACTAAAGGTACTGCCTTGACCAACTTCGCTAGTAATTTTTAGCTCGCCGTCGTGTCTGGCTAAAATATGCTTTACGATCGCCAGGCCTAGCCCAGTTCCTCCGGTCTCTGATGAGCGGCTCGAATCCACCCGGTAAAATCTCTCCGTAAGGCGAGGTATGTGCTCTGCCTCGATTCCGATGCCGTTATCTATTATCTCAATATTGATTGTGTCTTCTGACTGATGTGTTTTTATCACCACAACGCCGTTTTCAGGCGTGTACTTGGCAGCATTGACTGCGAGATTAGAAATTGCGCTATAGAGCTCGCTTCTCGCTCCTCTTAGAACAATTTCGTCTGAACAATCGATGATGAATTCGTGCGAGCGCGCATCAAAAATACTCTGGGTGTCATTTTTTATTTCCGCGAGTAGCGCCGCTAGAGGTATTTTATCTTGTTGCTTACTTAATGTGCGCGTTTCCAGAGAAGAAAGAAGGAGTAAGTCCCGAACAATACTTTCCATCCGATTAGACTGTTGGTGCATTTGCCTCATTGGCTTGCGCCATCTTTCGTCGAGGCTATCGATATTGTCCATGATTGCTTCTAGATAGCCTTTAATGACGGTTATTGGTGTACCTAGTTCATGAGAGACATTGCCAACAAAATCTTTGCGCATTGATTCGAGTCTATGAAACTGGGTTACATCACGGACAATCATTAGCCGCTCGTGCTCCCCAAATAGCGCAATCTGGAATTCAAGTACTTTGCTGTTGTCCCCTGGGGCGTTTATCTTTAACGGGTCATCATAGTTCTCGGTGCTAAAATACTCAGCAAAGCGGGGGTTTCTTATTAGGTTGGTTACCGCAAGATTGCGATCCTGAGGGTACTTTAGCCCCAGCATGCCTTCGCTCGCGCGGTTCCACCAGTCGAGGTTGTTCTGCTTATCTATCACAATGACAGCCATCTCAAGCGCTGCTGAAGATTCCTGTGCTTTATTAATGATGCTCTCAAGATAGGCGCTAGCTTTTCTTTCCTGTTTTTGGAGGCGATAGATTCCGTCAAAAATATCTCCCCACAGGCCTATGCTTTCTGGAGGGGCTGATTTATTGGAAGAGGGGTCTTGAGCTAGCCATCGATACATTCGGCGCAGCTGGAAAAGGTTGTAGGCACAGTAAATAACTAGGGCTAGCAACAAGGCTGGGGCAAGTTGTCCTAATAATCCTCCAACTACGCCCACCGCCAGCAATATGGTAAGAAGGCGCTTGATTTCATTTTGCCAGGTTTGCAACAAATACCACCCTTAAGTGAATATGAAAGATGAGCTATAAATAGCTCTGCTAGCAGGCGCTGCTCAGGTGCCAAAAGATGTGCCAGAGATTTTACGCTGCTTCATTTTACCTAATGCTTATGTGTATTCCCATTACAATGCGGCTGTTTAGTTTGAGATAGCACTGTAAAAGCCAGTCTAGAGCTTAAATCAGCTATTATTGGGATGCGATCGGGCTAACAACTTCAATAATTTATCAGGCAAGCTGCCCATTCGGGTAGATAACTCGGTATAATCGTGAGCAACCCTTAACATTTTTATGGAAATATCTATGCGTCATAATTTTATAACAATGCTAAAAATAAATCTGGCTATAGTCGCTTCTGTTGCAGTGTCTATGGCCGTCGCTGACGAAGGTCAGTTTTATATTGCACCGGGCATCCAGTGGATGAATTTCGATGACTCTATAGATCTTGAAAGCGACGAAGGCTATTCCTTTGGCCTAGGCTATGATTTCTCAGATCAAATCAGTGTAGAATTTAGTCTTCTTGAGTTAGAACCGAATAAGTTTGCTGGCGGCACTGTCGACATCGATCAGTGGAAAGTCGATGGGTTTTATGACTTTGACTTTGATTTCATCGGTTTACAGCCATTTGCGGTAACCGGCCTAGGTAATACCAATTTCGATGGCGACAACGAAATGACTTGGGATTACGGTGGGGGCCTAAAATACCAAATCACTGACAACATGGTTTGGCGGACAGCGGTGCGCTCGTTTAACTATTTTGACCGTGATCGCGAAGACGCAGATTTAGGCATCGATAGCTCTCTGATTTTCTACTTTGGTGGAGAAAAACGGGCACAGACAGCACCAGTGCCTTCACGAGCTGCAGCAACGCCTGCCCCTGCAAGAGTTACCGGAGCTGAAGACGCAGACCAAGATGGTGTGACAGATGCAATGGATAACTGCCCTGAAACTCCTAGAAATTATGCTGTTGACAGCGATGGTTGCCCAATTCCTGCAGAGGAAATTGCACGGGTCGAGCTGAGGGTTAACTTCGACTACGACAAGTCAGATGTGAAGACAGAATACTTTGATGAAATCAAAGAAGTAGCAGATTTCATGAAGCAGTACTCAGACATAGTGATTGAGCTTCAAGGTCATACCGATTCACGCGGAGCACAAGCTTACAATCAAGGCCTTTCAGAGCGCCGAGCAATGGCGGTTCGTGAGGTTATGATCGATCGCTTTGATATTTCTAGTGCGCGAGTAACCAGCCTCGGCCTAGGTGAGACACAGCCAGCCACAAGCAACGATACCGATGCCGGCAGAGCAAGCAACCGCCGTGTAATGACTGTTATTATCAAGACGTTGCAGAGCTACAAGCCACGTTAAAAGGCTAAGGTGGGGCAGCCGGCTTTGCGGTAGCAGCTGCCCTCACTGACTTAATCGCGTTCTTATGGATTAAACCTCTTTATGACCCGCTTCCCTGAACTTTAGAAAGACAAGTGTCCCCTTTGATTAAATCTGCTCCGGATATCGCTGATAGCTCAAACCGATGGTTGCCTCTCGGAGAAAGTAGCCTTAATCCCTCCAATGAGTGGTGGGACTGGATTACCAATCCGGGTTCACTAACAAAGCGATTGAAAGAAAAAAGTGCAGGTAACTTCCAAGTTGAATTAGTAGAAGAGAAGTGGCAGTCCGGCCTGCCACAAGATTTGCGAGCTTTGTTTGGTCCGGTTGGAAAAGGTCACCGGTTTTGGTCCCGCAAAGTTGTCCTGCGGGGAAGGAGTCAGCCCTGGATTCAGGCGCATACACTTTTGCCCGAGCACAGCTTCGAAAGCCCTCTGCGAGAAGTAATGGAATTAAATGAAAAGCCGCTTGGAGAATACCTTTTCAATCACCCTGAGTTGATAAGAACTGAGATGGATGTGAGCGCCTTAGGCAGCGACACATGGGCCAGGCGAAGCCTTTTTTATCTTTTCAATAAGCCAGTTCTAGTGGCAGAATTTTTTTTACCTCGCCTCCTCGAAAAAACTTCGTAAAACTCTCCTCCAGATTGACTGTTTTTTAGGCAGTCTCTTGTGTGTGTTTTTTTCGTTGCCCCAACATTTTGGGGCTGTGGAAAAGCTGTGGATTAGTTGGGTAGAAACTAGTCTTTTTTGTTCTAAAAACTCGTATTTTTAAAATATGCTTCTATACTTTATTTAACTAAGAGGGGTATCCCTAGTAACTTTTCTACATAATTTGAAGAGTGAATTTAGATAAATTTCCACGATGTTTGATAGATACAGGGTGCAAGGGCAAAAGTTTGGACTCACTTTAGGTCAGGCAGAGATAATTTGACCGCATGATTCAATAAAGAGCGGCGAGCCAAAGGCTCTAAGCACTTTACACTCGAAGTAAGTTGTTCGAATCCATCGCTAGAGCTTCTCTAAGCGTAGAAGCAAAATGTGAGTACTTTATTAAGCTCAGAAAACCAATAAGTTAAAAAGGGTATCAAAGTGATCGAAGAGATACATTCCACAAAAACTAACATGCAGGGAGGTTCTCACTCTGGTGTAGCCAGCAACACCCAGTCTCTCGCCGAGCAAACAGCGCCAGCCTTAGCGGATAAGCTCCTTAGAGATTCGATGAAAGTGAGCCCGGCCTGTGGCCGAACAGCACCTGTTGAATCCATAGCTGATGCAACTCAGCTCTATCTAAAAGAGATAGGGTATACGCCGCTGCTCAGCGCAGAAGAAGAGGTTTACTTTTCTCGCCGCGCCCTGTCAGGCGATGAGGCTAGCCGTAAACGCATGATCGAAAGTAATCTGCGTCTGGTGGTAAAGATAGCAAGACGGTATATCAACAGAGGCCTGTTGCTACTTGATTTGGTGGAAGAGGGCAACTTAGGCCTTATTCATGCGGTAGAAAAATTCGATCCAGAGAAAGGCTTCCGGTTCTCCACCTATGCTACATGGTGGATACGCCAAAATATTGAACGGGGTTTGATGAACCAGACTCGAACTATTCGCTTGCCGGTTCACGTGGTCAAAGAATTAAACGTTTATCTGCGTGCTGAAAGAGAATTATCCAGCCAGATCGAAAAAGATCCAACGCTTGAAGAAATTGCGTCCCTTGTCGAAAGGCCAGTTGCCGATGTAAAGCGACTTATGGCGCTTAATGAGAAAGTTACATCCGCGGATGCGCCGGTTGCTGCTGAATCAGAACGCACTATAGTAGACACAATTAGTGATGGTGACGATAAAGGCCCCAGTGGAGAATTTCAATCTAGTGAATTAGAAAGCTGTATTTCAAGTTGGATGCATGAACTCTCGGAAAAACAGCGAGAGGTCCTCTCAAGACGGTTTGGTTTGAACGGCTATGACAGCGATACACTTGAAAATGTCGGCCGTGAAATTGGCTTAACTCGAGAAAGAGTCAGGCAGATACAGATCGAAGCACTTAAGCGACTCAAAATAATCATGGGCAGGGAAGGTGTTTCTCGCGATGTTATTTGTGATTTCGTTTAAAGGCTAGCGCTTAAGTTAAGTATCCTAAGGGCTTCTTTAGAGCAGGCCTTTTCTCTGATTGAGTTTTTACTTGCGGGGCTGCTGCCAGGCTTTGCCTCATCAGGCTTATTCCTAATATGCTCATGCTTAACACAGTGCAGGAAATTCTCTTCCACTCTCGCCCACTTATGTGTACTTCTTCGCCATAGCAGTTTCTGTTTGGTTGTACTCTCGTTTGCTCGCTCATTATTTTACAAGCTTGATCGCGCGCTTGTGCTGCATTAAGCTTGCCATACGGGCGTTGTCGCATAGGTTCTTTTATCCATAACCATAACCATAACCATAACCATAATTCTGAGGGTTTAAATTGCTCGATCAAGTAGCAACATCCGCGTTGAGCGGCAAATTAGTGATTGACTTGACCCGCGTTTTGGGTGGGCCTTATTGTACTCAGATATTAGGAGATCATGGGGCCGAGATAGTTAAAGTCGAACCACCCAAAGGCGATGAAACCCGAGACTGGGGACCGCCTTTT
The DNA here is from genome assembly GCA_047628735.1 of Glaciecola sp. Taxonomy (GTDB): domain Bacteria; phylum Pseudomonadota; class Gammaproteobacteria; order Pseudomonadales; family Pseudohongiellaceae; genus UBA9145. Next base: position 4,190 of record JBLHVT010000057.1, on the reverse strand, counting down.
CATGAGGAAGACTCTGCCTATTTTATCGGCGTCAATCGCAATAAGCGTTCTATCGGGCTGGATCTTACCCAAGACTCTGGGCGGGATGTTTTGCTAAAGCTGCTAAAGAAGGCAGACATATTAATAGAGAACTTTAAGCCCGGAACTATGGAGAGGTGGGGGCTTGGGTATGAAGAAGTGCTGAGTAAACGTTTTCCCAAATTGATTCATTGCCGCGTGAGCGGTTTTGGTAGTGATGGGCCAATGGGGGGCTTCCCTGGTTACGATGCCATTATTCAAGCGATGGCAGGGTGGTTTAGTATTAATGGAGAAAAAGGCAGTGAGCCTACAAGACTCGGCCTTGCCGGCGTAGATATGGGAACTGGCTTGTATAGTGCGATAGCAATTTTATTAGCTTTGACAGAGCGGGAGCGCTCGGGTCAGGGGCAATATCTTGATATGACACTGTATGACTGCGCCGTGTCGCTCATGCATCCGCATATTCCCAATTATAACTATTCGGGCAAAATCCCAGGGCCAACCGGAAATGCTCATCCAAATATTAGCCCCTACGACACCTTTCGAACAAAGACAGTCGACGTTTTTATTGGCGCTGGCAATGATGGAGCTTATGCCAAGATGTGCCATGCTCTGGACCGACCTGAGCTGATTGATGACCCGCGTTTTACTAAGAATATAAACCGAGTTGAGCACCGGGACGAATTAAAAGTTGAGATCGAAACTAGCTTGATGCGTATCGATGGTCATCAAATTTGTGAAACCCTCGCAAAAGCAGGTCTTGCGATTGGTCCAATTCACAACACCAAGCAGGTTGTGGATCATCCGCACACTCACCACCGGCAGATGACGATTGAGAAAGACTGGTACAAGATGACAGGAACGCCGATAAAAATGTCTCGAACTCCTGGCTCCCTTAAGCGTTTGCCTCCTAAATACGGTGAACATAGTGCTGAGCTGCTAACTGAGTTTGGTTTTTCTAGTGCGCAAATTCAGGAATTAATTGACCAAGGCGTAGTTTTAACCCAGCGCCGCTGCTAAACCCTATCGGTGCCTGCTCGGGCGCCGAGTTTTTCATTCAAAATATTTATTTAAAATCAACAGCTTGCCTTATGCAGGCTGTTTGTGTTGTTTTATACTGGTATAGTGTTATAGTTATGTATAACACTATACCAGTAAAGAGATTTTGTTAGTGGAAATAACCTGGAATAACAAAGAGCCGATCTACTTGCAGTTAAGAGATCGCTTGGTCGAGTTGATAATGGATGGCGCTCTCAACGAGGGCGATGCATTACCTTCTGTACGGCAGATTTCCAGCGAGCAACGAATTAATCCCATAACGGTTTCCAAGGCAATGCAAATTTTGGTTGACGAAGAGCTGGTTGAAAAAAAACGGGGGCTTGGAATGTATGTGGTCAAAGGTGCGAAAGATAAACTGGCAAAAAATGAACGAGCAAAATTCCTCGAAAAAGAGTGGCCTCAGATTGCGAGCAGGATTGAAAGGCTGGGTTTTACCCTTGATGAACTTCTTAGGCGCGGCAAAGCTTAATCGAGCTAAAGCGATAGGAATCAGCTATGACTAATATTGTAGAAGCGCGGTCCCTTTTTAAATCCTACGGGGGTTTTGTTGCACTCGATAATATTGATCTCTGTATTCCACAGGGTTCCATTAGTGGGCTAATTGGTCCGAATGGTGCTGGTAAGACGACGGCTTTAAAATCATTGATAGGGCTTTGCGATGTTGAAGGGGATATCAGTGTTGCAGGTCGTGACCCGCGCGTAGCCCGTCATAAATTAATGGAAGACGTTTGTTTTATTGCCGATGTCGGAATCCTACCTAAATGGCTAAAGGTGTCACAGGTTCTTGAATACGTTGAGGCAGTTCACCCTCAATTCGATCGCAGTAAAGCTGAAAGGTTTCTCAGTACGACTGAGATTCCTAGCCACAAAAGAATTAAAAATCTGTCAAAGGGGATGGTAACCCAGCTCCATCTAGCAATAGTTATGGCGATAGAGGTTAGTCTCTTAGTTCTAGATGAGCCTACGCTAGGTTTAGATATTATTTACCGCAAAGAATTCTATGATCGATTACTTAACGATTACTATGATGGTAATCGAACCATTCTAATAAGTACCCATCAGGTGGAAGAGATAGAGACCTTACTGTCTCATTTGATTTTTATAGATAAAGGCAAAATTGTTCTTAATGCCAACATGGCTGAAATCGCTGACATCTACGCTGAAGTGCTTGTTGATAGTGAAAAAATCGCACAAGCAGACGCACTCAACCCAATTCATATTAGAAATCTGCTGGGTAAAAAGTCTTATACCTTTGAATCTGTTCCAAGGGCTCATCTAGAGTCACTGGGGGACGTACACACACCGTCAGTTGCCGATCTGTTTGTGGCGAAAATGAGGGGGCAGAGAAATGAGTCAGTTTAGGGTGTTGCAATTTTTTGCGCTTCTCAAGAAAGAGTTTTGGGAAAATAGAAACTTAATGATTGGTGCGCCGACAGTGCTGGCAATAGTTCTTTTCGTTGTCAATTTTCTGGTAGCATCACAGCTCAGCGATGAACAACTGAGTACGGTACTGGGCTATGTTGGTGAGTGGTTCGACGGGCAGAACCCGTTTTATACTGCACCGGTGTTAACGTTATTGTCCTTGCCTTTTGTTGTCGTGTACTTTTTTTGCAGTGTTATTTATCTACTTAACGCTTTGTACCATGATCGAAAAGATATGAGCATTCTCTTTTGGCAATCTATGCCTATTTCAAATCTACAGACTGTTATATCGAAAATAGTGACAATAGTTATAGTTAGCCCACTCTTTACTGTCGCGGCGATGGCTGTGTTGTACGGTTTATCAATTTTCTATTTGACTGTTGTCGGCTATGGTTTGGGATCGCAGCTGTCTGGATTTTCTTATATGCTTGCCGCGATGGCGGTGAACTTGAGTCTAATTTATTTTTTTCTGGCAACGTCAGTCCTGTGGCTGTTGCCACTTGCCGGTTGGTTGCTTTTGTTTTCTGGGTTCGCGAGAAGGGCCCCAATGCTTTGGGCAATAGGAGTTTATTTTCTACTGGGCTTTTTTGAAGAGTTTATATTTAACACCAGATTTCTTTCCAATTGGGCGCAAACTCGATTTGATCCGGACAATTTTATAATCGTCGATTTCTCTGGCATTTATGATCGTCTGCTTAGTTACGATATGTTTATTGGCTGGGTAGTTGGAGCACTTTTAATTACTGGCTCAGTTTATATGCGTCGCCACGCGGAATAAAAATCGACCTGTTGTTGATTAATAGCTTAAGGAAAATGATGAAAAAAATTATCTTAAAAAATAGGTTTACATTGTTGACTACAATAATACTGGCTTATGTTTTACTGGTAGTAATTGAGGGGATGGTGACGAACCGAGAACCTACGCTGCTGCGCTTTGAAAACTCTCTTTTTGAACTAAATTTAGAGGAGTTAAATGTGATCAGTGACCGATTCTTGTAGACGTGCTCTTGGTAGGCTGCGTTTTAACAATTACATTGCAGTTCTTAATCATCAAAAAACTAACCACCAAGAAACTAAAGATAACTCAACTTTTAGCCACGTCAAACCCACCTAATTTTTTTCAGTAAACTTTATGTTAACTAATTCTTTGTTAGCAATAAGGCCCTCGGTCATCGCCTCGGCCCGCCGTGCCGCGCGCGTGATGTGCTTGCACCGGAGACCTAGGTTTAGCTGATTAGTTCACAAACAATAAAAACCCTTATGCTTCCCGCTTTAGGGGTTTTTTTGTCTGAAAAAAAGGTGCAGCGCACTGAATGCTAGAAAGTTGCAACAGATGGTTTTGACTCATTGCCTGGATTGTAAGATGCCGCTACCGTGTCAACAACATTAGGTGGCTATGCTATTGGTGTTTATGATTGGGTGACTGATGCAAAGGCCTCGCAACCTGTCGATTAAAATCTTAAGAACGGTTGGGACAAAAAGAATACGGAAAAATGCTTTTCCTTCAAGTTGAATCTACAAACGCGCCTACCTTGTGGCCATATCATAAGTTTAGCTTTACAACAAAAAAATATAGGTGCCGATTTGGCGGTTAAGGATGCTGCGCAGAACAACATGAATCCTATAAAGACAGGAGATAAGTTTAGCGCTACATTTTGTGATCGAATACCTTTGGTTATTGAGAAGAGTCT
>JBLHVT010000056.1:0-21015 GCA_047628735.1 Glaciecola sp. | reverse complement strand
AAAGCCCGAACTAAGCCGGGCTTTTTAAAATGGCGTCCCCAAGGGGTTTCGAACCCCTGTTGCCTGGATGAAAACCAGGTGTCCTAGGCCTCTAGACGATGGGGACATAGAAGCGTGCCTTGCGGCGATTTCGAGAGCGGGGGATTCTAAGAAGCTTGGCCTTATCAGTCAAGAGTTAACTTACATTTTCCTAACGAAATACTACACTTTTTATGAGAATCCTTCTTTTGAGTCGATAAATGCCCATTTTGCCCCTGATTTTGAAAAGCACCGGTGCCGAAAATGATATTTAACCCACTTCCACTTGCGGTTATGGTTGTGCCCACCACACTACGATTATTTTTGGCAGCATGAGCAAAGCTTATCAGCGTAACACTCAGGCAAAAGCACGCAGAATTGCCAGACTCAACGGAAGAGCCCGCACATTAGACAACATAATCTTCAGTTTACCGGTGACTCACCTACCAAAAACCTTAAAAGTACTTATTTACGCTAGCATCGCGGATAGCCTCCAGCAAATGCACAGTCTTTCAGGCAATGGCAACATTAGCCCGTAAATAAGTCCGGCCACCTAAACATTGTCAACTCTTGTTAATGTTAACGTTAATGTTGATCTGAGCTGCCCCGGCTAAGCTTGACTCAAGTTTAGAACTTAAAGAATTTAAAAACCTTCTTAAAAATCTCTGCAATCTAATCCTCGAATTTAACTCAGAGGGCTCGTTAAGTAAGAGTAGAACTCATGCTTATTTAAAAATTGTTAAATCTTTGATACTAAAAGTCACCTTGGATACTTACAAAGCAGCTGCCAACGCCGCCCTAGTTGATAACAATCTCGGTTTGGCCCGCCATTACAACTCAATGGCTCTAATCCGTCTTAAACAAAACCAAGCCATCGCAAGATTTTGCTAGGAAAACGGGTATTTCACGAAGCAAGATTCATTATTGGACCTGAAAATACGTCGCTCGACAGGCTTGCTATGCCAACAAAATACTCCAGAGGGTGCTGTTCAAGCCTGTGGCTATTCAATTTATTTTTTCGGCTTCTGCGCAGAACATCTCAAGTGAATCGAAACCAGAGGTCGTAGCAACCAGGGCTAGTGAGGCAATAAAAACAGACCGCAATATCCGCTCCTGGGAGCCTGCAATTAAAGCTGCATAGCTCGGCTTCAGCGCCTTAAAACTATTAACGCAAACCCTAAATTACTCGACGCAAGGTTGCATGCACTATACCGACCGGCAGCCGTGGCAGAATTTCGACACAGCAAGAAAAGTAAAGGAAAGCAAAGGAAAGCTCTCTGTCTTGGCCAACTGAAAATGTTGCCAGATGAGCTTATAAGCAGGCAGGATGTACTCTATAACAAGTTGGCTATTCTGAGCTTAGGTCGCTACGCAAATGTGAGATCAACCGTATTTTACGGCTATGGATAACTCCAGAGATACAAAAGTGCCTAAGGAGCCATCATCGCCAGCACAGGCAACCCAAGCCGCAGTCCGTGGAGCAGGATCCGCAGCGTTTCTTACTGTTGAAAAGCGCCCCGCTTGATCGAAAACGTCTATAAGACCGAGTCCTAAGTACTTTTCAATCTTGACCGATCTTTTTCTCTATGACATCCTGACACGCTGCCGATAACCTTTTCATCGCAAGGTAATCGGCTACTACTAATCCTAGTTATCGGTCTGATACTTAGGCTAAAAGCACCTAAAAGCGCTTCGCAGCGACTAGGCAAAACGGCAACCGGCAGACTTTTGGCAAAAGCTTAATTAAACCAAGCATAACTAATGAAACATCGAAACTGACTGAAAGACGTCGCTAGAGACAAGCATGAGCCTAAGCATAGATCAAAAACTTATCGAAGAAGGCACCGCGCAATTAACAAGCGAGATCGAAGTGCTTGAAGCTTGGTTACGAGAATTAGAGATGCTCAATGGTGACGACATAGAAACCTTAGCTGCTCGGAAATCATATAACGACATGCTCCGAAGTCGTCGGGAAATGCTCAGCAGCCTAGACCAAGAATCTAAAGTGCAGACAGTTTCACCAAAGTAAACATTTAGATATTCCAAGGTTTCAGTGGTTGCCACTCCACCTGTTACACACTATTTATTGTAGCGATTATGGTCGGTACAGCTGTCTTTTTGGCAAAACATCTATTTATCTGACAAAATCCTTAGTCCGCCCTTCACCCACAAAAAAAGAATTTTCTTTCCTATGCTGAGTCAACCCCAAGCCAAGACAATGTTTGCTTTGCAGGCAAGCATGAATTTCAAAATCGACCCAGATTGGGTGGAAGCTCAGTATCCCTACCTACTTGCAGTGGTAATCGAAGGCGCTGAAGCAATTGAGCATCACGGCTGGAAGTGGTGGAAAAAACAGCACAAAGATTTGCCGCAGCTGCAAATGGAATTGATCGATATATGGCATTTTATGTTGTCAGAAATCTTGCTCAGAAACGATGCGGACGAGGCCAAGGCCGTGTTGTTTTTAAGCAAAGCCATCACGGAATCCGAGCAGCTCGAGTCCCTTCATTTTGACGGCCAAGATTATTCCTTTAAAATGCTTGGCCTATTGCAGCAAATAGAGCTATTAATCGCCTTGGCCGGCGCAAAAAGGATCGAAATTGGGCTATTTTGGTCGATAATGGGCCGTTGCGAATTAGATTGGAACAGCTTGTTTGCTCAGTATGTCGGCAAGAATGTGCTCAATGTTTTCCGCCAAGATCACGGCTACAAAGAAGGTACTTATTTGAAGGAATGGAATGGGAAGGAAGACAACGAGCACCTTGTAGAGATACTAATTCAGCTTGATCCGGAAATCGAAAGCTACAAGGATCAGCTATATGCCCAGCTTGGGTCAAGGTACCCAGGCTAGGCGCCTAAGCCGTCTTTAAATCTGCCCGCATCTTAAAATCTACTTATAAAAAGCATTCTCAGTTACCGTATGGTCCGTGACATCACGTACCTCTCTTAGCTGAGGTATCTGTTCTAACAGTGATTTCTCAACCCCATTTTTGAGAGTGACATCAACCATTCCGCATCCTTGACAGCCACCGCCAAATCTAAGCACAGCAACGTCTTCTTCAAAGAGCTCTTCCAAAGTAACGTTGCCTCCATGGGCTGCTAAACCCGGGTTAATTTCGTTGTAAAGAATGTAATTTATACGATCTTCAAGCGGGCTATCATCAGAGATTTTTGGTAACCGTGAATTTGGCGCTTTAATCGTTAGTTGGCCGCCCATGGTATCTTTTGCGAAATCTACAACCGCCTCTTCCAAGAAAGGAATGCTGGGCTTATCAATAAATGCTCGCAAAGTGGCATATTCCTTCAGCTCATCAGTTTCTTGCTCTTCACCTGGCCTGCAGAAAGAAATACAAGTCTCCGCTTTGGGCGTACCAGCGTCAAGAATGAAAACGCGCACAGCCATGCCTTCACAATCCTGTTTTTTAAGAAGCTCTGTTAGGTACTCTTGGGCTGAATCTGTAATGGTAACCATAGTAGATCTCGAAGATGTATTTAGACGTACCAATGATACTGCAAACTGAGGGATATTTAAATACTTGAGTGCTTTACTAGGTTATTATTGTAATCTGCTAAGGGCTGTCAAAATAATGTCTAAACCTCCCTCTTTTTGTTAGAATAAGCCGCAATTTTTATTCATCGAAATCAGGTTAGCTCAATGACACGCGCTGTAACTCAGAAAAAACTGCACGACGCTCTAAATCAACGAATTCTTCTGCTCGACGGCGCCATGGGCACGATGATTCAAAATAAAAAGCTCAACGAAGCGGATTTTAGATCGGAACGATTTAAAGACTATGACAGAGATATTGCCGGCAACAATGACCTGCTGACACTGACTCAGCCTCATATCATAAAAGATATCCACTTAGCCTACCTGCTGGCTGGTTCCGATATCGTTGAGACGAACACCTTTAATAGCACCAGAAGCTCTCAATCGGACTATGGACTTGAAGAGCTAGCCTACGAATTAAACTTTGAAGCAGCAAAATTAGCACGCCAAGCTTGTGACGAAGTAAGCCTGCAAACACCAGACAAACTCCGATTTGTAGCAGGAGTGTTGGGGCCCACAAGTAAAACCACCTCTCTTTCGCCTGATGTTAATGATCCCGGGTTTCGCAATATTAGCTACGACGAATTGGTTGAGGATTATAAAAACTCAACCAGAGGATTAATTGAGGGCGGCGCTGACATTATTTTAATCGAGACCGCCTTTGACACGCTTAATGCCAAAGCCGCAATCTTTGCAGTTCAAGATTGCTTTACCGAAATAGGCGAAAATTTACCTTTAATGATATCGGGCACCATAACCGATGCCAGCGGACGCACCCTATCAGGGCAAACCGTTGAGGCTTTCTATCACTCGGTCGCTCATGCCAAGCCGCTTTCAGTGGGTTTTAATTGCGCACTAGGCGCCGATCAGCTGAGACCCCATATTGCTGAAATATCTGCCCTGGCAAGCTCTTTTATTTCTACTCACCCGAATGCGGGGCTACCAAATGAGTTTGGCGAATACGACCAAAGCCCAGAGGAAATGGCCGCGATAGTTGGAGAGTTCGCTAGCAGCGGCTTTGTTAACATACTCGGCGGCTGCTGCGGCACCACGCCCGCCCATATTGTTAAGTTAGCTGAAGCGGTTAGTCACATTGCGCCTCGCAAGCTCCCCAAAGTTGCCCCTGCATGTCACCTCAGCGGGCTTGAGGCTTTCAATATCACCAGTGACTCTCTGTTCGTTAATATCGGTGAGAGGACCAATGTGACTGGCTCGGCAAAGTTTGCGCGCTTGATTATCGACGATGATTTAGAAGAGGCTTTAGAAGTTGCAAAACAGCAAGTAGCCGCTGGCGCCCAAATCATAGACATCAACATGGACGAAGGCATGCTCGATTCCGAAGCAGCCATGGAAAAGTATCTTAAATTGGTGGCATCAGAGCCCGAGATTAGCCGCGTCCCAATCATGATTGATTCTTCCAAGTGGGAAATCATAGAAACCGGATTAAAATGCGTTCAAGGCAAAGCCGTTGTCAATTCAATTAGCCTGAAAGAAGGCGAAGAAGAATTTCTGGAACGCGCAAGACTTTGCCAGCGCTATGGGGCCGCGGTAATTGTAATGGCCTTTGATGAGTCGGGGCAAGCCGACACCCTTGCCCGTAAAAACAATATCTGTAAGCGTAGCTATGACCTATTGATAGAAAAATTGGATTTTTGCCCTACCGATATAATTTTTGATCCTAATGTGTTTGCCATAGCGACAGGCATTGAAGAACACAATAACTATGCAGTCGACTTTATAGAAAGTTGTAAATACATCAAAGCAAATCTACCAGGCGCTTCAATTTCTGGAGGCGTCAGCAATGTCTCTTTTTCATTTCGTGGCAACAATTTGGTTCGTGAAGCTATTCATTCAGTCTTTTTGTATCACGCGATTAAGGCTGGATTGACAATGGGTATTGTTAACGCAGGTCAACTAGCTGTGTATGACGATATTCCTGCAGATTTAAAGAAAGCAGTTGAAGCGGTTGTTCTAAATACAGACCCTGAGGGCACCGAAGCGCTGATGCTAGTTGCACAATCTTACAGCGGCAGCAAAGGCATGCAGGTCGTAGAAGATTTGGCTTGGAGAGAAAAGGACGTCGAAGACAGACTCAGCTATGCCTTAGTAAAAGGTATAAATAAGTTTATCGAGGAAGACACTGAAGCCGCTCGTCAGCTTTTGCCTAAACCTATAAAAGTAATTGAAGGGCCTCTCATGCGCGGCATGGATGAAGTTGGCGATCTCTTTGGCGCCGGCAAAATGTTTTTACCTCAGGTGGTAAAAAGCGCGCGGGTAATGAAACAAGCAGTAGCCTATTTACTGCCCTACATTGAAGCTGAAAAAGACGGCGGGAAGATCACCACAAAAGGTAAAATTTTACTCGCTACGGTAAAGGGCGACGTCCACGATATCGGAAAGAATATTGTTGGTGTTGTGCTGGGCTGCAATAACTACGACGTAATCGACCTTGGGGTTATGGTACCCGCGGCCCGAATTTTGGAAGCCGCTAAAAGAGAGAACGTAGATATTATTGGACTAAGCGGGCTGATCACTCCGTCTCTTGATGAGATGGTTCATGTCGCCAGCGAGATGCAACGTTTGGATTTTCATGTACCATTGCTTATTGGCGGCGCTACTACATCAAAGGCCCATACTGCGGTGAAGATAGAGGAACACTACAAGAACGACAGTACTATATACGTGCCGGATGCATCACGCAGTGTGACGGTTGTAAGTAATCTTCTCAATGCTGAGACTAAAGGCGATTACTGCAAGAAAATCAAAGAAGAGTATGTCATTGTTCGTGAACGAACGGCGAACAGGGCTGACAAGCGCAAGTTATTGAGTTTTGCAAAAGCCAATACGAACCAACTCAAATTGGATTGGGATTCTTACCGCCCAACAAAGCCAAAATTCACCGGCACCAAAGTGTTTGAAGACTTTCCACTGGAGGCGCTTAGGAAATACATCGACTGGACCCCATTTTTTATTACTTGGAGTCTGGCAGGGAAGTACCCCGCCATCCTTCAAGATAAGACGGTGGGAGAAGCTGCTCGCGATCTGTTTAGTGATGCGCAAGAAATGTTAAATGAAATTATTGAACAAAAATTGCTTACAGCAAAAGCTGTTATTGGTTTTTGGCCGGCTAACAAAGCGGGAGACAACGACGTTGATCTGTTTGAAAAAGATGGCGATAAACAGCCATTAGAGACCTTACATTTCTTAAGGCAGCAAGTGCCGAAAGATAGAGAGCTTTCAAACCTATCATTGGCTGATTACATAGCGCCGGCCGGATATAACGACTATATCGGTGGATTCGCCGTCACAGCAGGCATAGGTGCTAATGCTCTTTCTGCAAAATATGAGAAGGAAAACAATGACTATGCCTCTCTTATGGTCAAGTCACTTGCCGACAGGCTAGCAGAAGCATTTGCAGAACATATGCACTTACTTGTGAGAAAAGAGTTCTGGGGTTATGCCGCAGATGAAATGTTAGTTAACCAAGAGCTTATTAAAGAGAAATATCAAGGTATCCGCCCTGCGCCCGGGTATCCAGCATGCCCTGATCATTCTGAGAAAGAGGCATTATTTAAGCTATTAAATGCCAGCGAAGAAATTGGCATGGAACTGACCGAGAGCTTCGCTATGACCCCCGCGGCGAGTGTCAGTGGATTTTATTTTGCACACCCGGAGATCAAATATTTCCCAGTAGGCAAAATTACCGAGGATCAAGTTGAGGACCTCGCGCAGCGAAAAGGCCAACCGGTAGATGAGGTAAGAAAATTATTGAACCCCAATCTTGCATAGGAGATAGGTTCAGTAATAAATAGTTTTATAATCAGAATAACACGGCGCTAAGTCACCATAAGCTGAGGGATTTCTAGATGTATCAGTACGATAATTATGACCACAAAATGCTAGAGGACCGGATTAATCAATTCCGTGATCAAACTAACCGCTACATATCGGGAAGCTTGAGTGACGCTGAGTTTCTCCCTCTGCGTCTGCAAAACGGCTTGTATGTTCAACGCCTTGCGCCGATGCTGCGAATTGCTGTGCCTTATGGCATGTTATCGTCTGTACAACTTAAAAAGCTTGCTCATATCGCAAGGTACTTCGATAAAGGTTATGCACATTTCACTACTCGCCAAAATATTCAATTCAACTGGCCAGATTTAGAAGATGTCCCTGACATATTAAGCCATCTTGCCGAAGTAGAAATGCATGCAATTCAGACTAGTGGCAATTGCATACGAAATACGACAACAGATCAGTTTGCTGGTGTAGCGCGCGATGAGCTCGAAGACACTAGAGCGTATTGTGAAATCATTAGACAATGGTCAACTTTTCACCCTGAGTTTGCTTACCTTCCTCGTAAGTTTAAAATTGCAGTATGCGGCACTAAGATTGATCAGGCAGCGACGCAGGTTCATGACATCGGCATTTATCTTAAGAAGAATGAAACCGGTGAGACTGGCTTCCGCATATTAGCCGGGGGCGGCTTGGGCAGAACCCCAGTGATTGGCCAAGAGGTTTTTGAATTCGTAAAAAAAGAAGATCTGTTAATCGCGCTGGAATCGATATTGCGCGTCTATAACAGAGAAGGCAGGCGTGACAATAAATACAAAGCACGAATTAAAATTCTAGTCAAAGCAACAGGTATTGAAGCTTTTCGCGAAAAGGTACTAGAAGAATGGCAATCATTAGATACCGCTGGAATGAAGCTTAACCAAGCTGAATTTGATCGCTGCGCGCAGTTTTTTATCCCTCCAGCATATAAAAAGTTCGATACTACCTCGGCAGCGTTAGAAGCCTCGTTGAAATCAAACGCGCTATTTGCAAGTTGGTACCAGCAAAATGTTAACGCTCATAAAGTTTCAGGCTACTCTATCGTCACTGTGTGCTTTAAAGAAACAGGTGTTGCACCGGGGGATGTCACCGACGCTCAACTTGAAAAATTAGCCGAGTTAGCTGATGAATATAGCTTTGGCGAAGTCAGAGTGAGCCATGATCAAAATGTAGTTTTAGCTGATGTCCGCCAAGATCAGCTACTTGAACTCTGGTCCGCACTAAAATCTAATGCCTTGGCAAGTGCAAATTTGAACCTTCTTTCGGATATAATTTGCTGCCCAGGTGGGGATTTTTGTGCTTTGGCTAACGCCAAGTCGATCCCCATCGCTGAATCGATTCAGCGAAAATTTGCTGATATTAAGCAGCAGCAAGCTATCGGCGAGCTCAGCGTCAATATTTCAGGTTGCATGAACGCTTGTGGCCATCACCATGTCGGCAACATCGGCATATTGGGAGTCGATAAAAAAGGCGCAGAATTTTATCAGGTGTCATTAGGCGGTTCCTCTCGAAATGAAGCAAGCTTAGGTAAAATTATCGGCCCAGCATTTGCCCAAGATGAAATTCCAGGAGTTATTGAAAAATTGGTAAACGTCTATAATTCGCAGAAAAAACAAGAAGAGAAATTTATAGACACCTACAATCGAATTGGTATCGAGCCATTTAAGGAGAAGGTCTATGTCAAGGCTGATTAAAGACAAGGTTTTAGTAGCTGACACTTGGACATTGTTAAAAGATTCTACAGGGCCTGAGGTTCTCGACGTGGTCAGGGGCAAAAATTTGATTGTGCCTCTCAAGTTCTGGCTTGAAAATGCAGCCGAAATTGCCCTTTATGAAGGTGCTATTGGCATTTGGTTGGATAGCAATGAGACCCCAGGTATGATCAATTCCGATTTGAATGAAATTCCGGTTATAGCGCTCAACTTTCCAAGCTTTACCGATGGGCGCTCTTACAGTAGCGCAAGGCAATTACGCAATGTGTATTCTTATCAAGGCGAGCTACGTGCCATCGGGGATATCCTGCGTGACCAAATATACTATCTGTCACAGTGCGGTTTTAACTCTTTTAGCTTACGCCATGACCAAGACCCGGAACTTTGCCTGCAAGCATTCGAGGACTTTACCACTAACTACCAGGCAACCGTCTCCCAGCCAACTCCCTTGTTTAGAAGACGCTAGCTCCGTATAGTCTCAGACAACCTCAATATTATTAAAGGCTGCTCAGCATGGAACATGAGTCATTACTGTTCCCCTTTTTCCTTATTTTTAGTGGCGCAGCCCTATTCTCAACGGTAGCTCTCACACTCAAGCAGCCCCTGCTTGTCGCCTATATATTTTTGGGAATAGCTATTGGACCATTCGGGCTAGCATTCATTTCTGATGCCTCACTGCTCTCAGATATCTCCGAGTTTGGAATTATTTTTTTGCTGTTCCTGCTAGGGCTAGACATGCAACCGAAGAATCTCATCGCCACCTTAAAGAAGACATTTCTTGTCACCGTAGCAAGCTCGCTGATATTCGTAGCATTAGGAGTTGCAACCGGGCTTTTATTCAAATTCACGCTAACAGAGAGCCTTGTCATAGGCTTCGGGATGATCTTTTCTAGCACCATTATAGGAATTAAACTGCTTCCTACGACCGTCTTACATCAAAAGCACATGGGCGAATTAATGGTAGGGATTCTATTGATGCAGGACTTTATCGCTATCTTCATCTTGGTTTTTCTAGATTCAGGCAACCTAGAGCAGTCGCGAGCACTACAAACGCTAATCGCTGTTCCCTGTTTAGTATTGTTTGCTTATCTGACGACCCGCTACGTACTTATAAAACTAATTGCGCGCTTTGACCATTTTAAGGAATACATTTTCTTGTTGGCGATTGGCTGGTGTCTTGGCGTTGCTGAACTGGCGGCAAGCCTTGGGCTTACGGCTGAGATTGGTGCTTTCATAGCTGGCGTATCATTAGCCACTAATCCTATTTCACAGTTTATCTCTGTCAGTTTGAAGCCTCTTCGAGACTTTTTTCTTATCCTGTTTTTCTTTTCATTAGGCGCTCAATTCAACATCGGTTTGATTGAGCAAATAGCGGCACCGGCTTTAGTCTTGGCAGCGCTTGCGCTGGTTATTAAGCCTGTGGTTTTTCAATTTCTATTACGCAAATTCAGTGAAAGAAGCCGCCTGGCGTGGGACGCAGGGCTAAGACTAGGACAAATTAGTGAGTTTTCATTGCTGATAGCCTTTGTAGCTACAAGCTCGGGGATGATCGGGGAGGCTGCGTCCTTGGTAATACAAGGAGCAGCCATTGTCACTTTCTTAGTCTCGTCCTATATTGTCGTCATGTATTGCCCAACACCAATCGCGAGCAATCCTAAACTGCGCCGCGACTGACTTAAACCTTACGCAACCACCACTAACTGTTTAGGTTGAGAACGAAGCGGCCCGTAGCACCCCCTTTTAATACGGTTGCCAGTGAGGACTCTAGATTACTGAATTCTATTTCGGTGCACAGCGACTCTAGGTTTTCCAGTTTCCATTGAGACCCTAACTTTTCCCATACTCTGCGCTTGGTATCAATCGGCAGTAAAACCGAATCAACTCCCAGCAAATTAACACCACGTAGTATAAATGGTAGTACCGAAGCCTGAAAAACCGGAGACTGCACCAGTCCACATGCAGCAACGCTGCCTCCGTATTTAAGAGACTTAACGACATTAAAGAGCGTAGAACCACCGACCACATCTACCGCACCTGCCCACTGCTCTCTTAGCATGGGTTTCGCTGTCTCCTCACTCAACTCTGCTCGATCCATTAATTCTGCCGCGCCCAGCACTTTCAGCAATCCATGAGCTGACTCTTTTGAAGTACTGGCGGTCACTGAAAAGCCAAGTTTACTTAGCAGGGAAACAGCAACAATTCCTACCCCACCGGTGGCCCCAGTAACCAGCACAGGTCCATCGGCTGGCTCTAAATTATTTTGCAGTAATTTTTCTATGCACAATGCAGCCGTAAATCCTGCAGTTCCCAAAATCATACTTTCTTTAAGGCTCATGTTTTCTGGCAAATTAATGACCCAAGATGCAGGGACGCGTATAAATTTCCCAAACCCACCTGGTGTACTCATTCCTAGGTCATAGCCTACAACCACAACTTCATCCCCGACTTTGAAATAATCAGAACTGGACGATGTAACAACACCGGCAGCATCAATACCAGGTGTATGTGGATAGGTACGCGTCACACTGCGATTACCGCTAGCGGACAGTGCATCTTTATAATTTATTGAAGAATAATGAACCTCGATGAGCACATCGCCCTCAGGCAAGTCCTCGATATGACGTTCTACTATCGCGCCTTTAAAAACTTTTTCTTCAACTTCACTTACTTGATATGCTTTAAAACTTTTCAAAGCTAGTTTCCTATTCTTGAGTGAATCTATAGATGAGTTAATTTATAGGTCAGTAACCTATAGCTGGACGACTTTGTAGTGAAGTCGCTCTATTGATAATTAGTCTCTGTTGATTTTTCAAACCACTTGAGCACAGAGCGGCTAGCCGCGCCTTCAAAAGCAGAGCCTAATTTGTCTTGTATTGATCTTTTAAATTCAAATTCAACTTCGAATACATCAGCTGTTTCACAAGCACTCACAATACATTCATCGCTAGTTCTTATGTCATCAACCATGTAGCGCTCCTTTGCTTGCATTGCAACCCAAGTTTCACCCGTCGCAATCTTGTCTATGTCGACACTCGGGCGATGATCTTTTACCCATTGCTTAAATATTTCGTGAATAGTCTCTACATCTTCCTGAACTTTATCCTTACCCTTCTGAGTGATTTCGCCGAATGTGGTCAAGGTTCTTTTAAATTCGCCAGCACTGATGATCTCATAATCTACGTCATTCTTTTTCAGCACTCTATGGAAATTTGGCAATTGAACCAGAACCCCAATAGATCCGATGATTGCAAAAGGGGCCGCAACTAGTCTGTCAGCTAAGCAGGCCATCATATAACCCCCGCTTGCAGCCACTCTATCAACACAGATGGTTAATGGTATCTTTTGGTTTTTTATACGCAGCAACTGCGATGAAGCTAAGCCATAAGCATGTACCATGCCACCAGGGCTTTCCAAATTCAAGATGACTTCATCTTGGGGCGTTGCCAGTGACAATATTGCCGTTATCTCTTCTCTTAATGATTCCACTGCATCAGCAGATACATTGCCTTTAAAGCCAAGCACGTAGACCCGCTTTTTCCGGTCTTCCGAAGCTTCTTCACTACTTTCTAGGGTTGAGTTTTTGGCCGCCTTTTTAAGCAAGGCCTTTCGCGCTTTGAGCTCCGCTTTATGCGTTTTCTTTTCAGCTTTATCAAGCAATTTAAGCTCTTCAGGCTCTAAAACGCCTACTCTTAAACTGTCACGCATTTCTTCCAAATGATCATTTACCTGAGTAACTCGAATACTCCCTTTCTTTCCGCTTTTTTTACCTCGGCTACCACTAGATGCAATTATTCCAATAACAACAGCTATCGCAACAACAAGCGTAGCAACTTTGGCAAGAAACATGCCGTACTCAATAAAAAATTCCAAACAAATTCCCCTATCTCTATGCAAAAAAATTAAAATGAACTAATTAAAAACCGACTCTAATTCTGCCCGCGCACTTGCTGAACATAGTATTGTATTAACTCGCCGGCCACACTAATGCTAGGAGATGGAACAGCAGGCAAGTCATCAACGTGATACCAATTGGCCTCTTCAATCTCACCAGGCTCAGGAACAATATCACCGGACTTATAATCCGCGATAAAACCCAGCATTAATTGTGATGGGAAGGGCCAGGACTGACTCTTTAAATAACGTATGTTTTCAATCTCCAAACCGACTTCTTCTTTCACTTCTCGTGCTACAGTTTCTTCGGCTGTCTCCCCTACTTCCATGAATCCTGCAAGGCAGCTAAAAAAATTACTTTTAAAGCGCGCGCTGCGAGCCAATAAAATCTTATCGCCATCTACGATTAACATAATTGCACAAGGGTTAATTCGTGGAAAATAATGGCGCTTACATGAGTGGCATATCACTGCTCTTTGCTCAGGATGGTTCGAGGTCGGAGCACCACAGGTACCACAGAAAAGGTGACTACCATACCAGTCTATAAGTTGTGCCGCCTTGCCCGCCAAAGTAAAAGCTAGCTCGCTTTGGCTAAATAACAATGATCTCAGTGATTGCAGATCCGCTCCCAAGGAATGAGCAGGATCTTCATCCACTTGCAATAAATAGTATAAACCCTGCGCAGAAGCATCAATAAAAATTAATTTATCTGCACCGCTTAACAGATGAGTTATTTCACTTAAGTTCCAAAGAAACTTAGTCTGGCGAGTCGCTAATTTCTCGCCGAAAAACACAACAAACTGATCAGTTTCGCTGAGCTCGTTTTGAGCAGGAAATATATTTGCGGTGGTCATTACATCCATATCAACAGCCTAAGCATCGGCCAGAATTTTGTTTGCATCTTTCTAGCTCTCCATTTCTATTTGTGTCCAAACACAGAAATCATTGCTTGTTTGCGCTATGTCAAGCAAGCGCTGCTTATGTGTGTTCACTTCTTCTGCACTAGCTCTGAAGACCGCTAGTTTTTGCCGTTGAGGATTGAATTTTCTAATTCTATGTTGAGTTTCAGTAACTTCATCAGCGTCTTCTTTTAACAATAAGCTCGATTGGCCGCTTGTCATAGTAAGATACACGTCTGCTAGTATCTCGGCGTCTAACAGCGCGCCGTGAAGCTGACGCTGCGTATTGTCAATGTCATAACGCTTGCATAGAGCGTCAAGACTATTACGCTGGCCGGGGTGTTTTTTTCTGGCTAACAACAAGGTATCTAGAACCCCGCAAAATGAAGCCATTCCCGCACAACTTGATTTGCAGAGTTTGAGCTCATTATCCAAGAAGCCGACATCAAATGGCGCATTGTGGATAACCAGTTCTGCGCCTTTAACAAACTCTATAAACTCCTCTTCGATCTGTTTGAATAAGGGTTTGTTGCTTAAAAATGCTCGTGTCAAACCATGAACTTCTAGTGCCGCTTCATCGATATCACGCTGAGGATTTAAATAACGGTGAAAGTGTCTACCGGTTAGCTTTCTGTTCTCAATTTCTACACAGCCAACCTCAATGACTCGGTGGCCATGCTTGGGGTCTAAGCCTGTTGTCTCTGTGTCTAATACAACTTGTCTCATAGGTGCCTACAGCGCAGTTAGTTAATTACTTGTTAGCTTGTTTGGGCGCAGCGTTTGCTGCGCACTTTTCGCCTGTCTTGCTCTAGTCGATCTCGTGCCGAACGCTCTTTCATGGCTTGTTTATATCCAAATTGGCTAACTGATGGGCTATTTGGTTTATCTGATAGCCACTATGGCCTTTTTAGGCTCTAACTTAAGCTTATTGCCTCTAGTGTAATTTGCTTCTAAAATTATCACCAACGGGAACCACACCACGACTAGCGATCACTGGCTTCCACTTTGGCAGTATGGGAGTGATAGGAGCAACCTGCTTAACACAGGAAATCAGATAAACACCACCAAATGGGCTACCAACTTTATTGCCCATTTCCTCCAACCTTTCAGCCTTGCTCAGTAACCGGACAAAATTAAGCGGTGGAAAATGAATTCCAGAAAGCGACTGATCTATTCTTAAATCTAAAAGCCTAAACCAATCAATAAGGCGATGCCGGGCGATGAAACGTCCTTGCCAAGGCACTGCCAACTTCCTTCTGAATAAGCGCATTAGCCCCCACTGGCTCAAGGGGTTAAAGCCTATCACAAGCATCTTACCGCCCGGGCGCAGCACACGAGTAACCTCACGTAAAAGCACGTGACTGTCTTCGGTGAAATCTAGCGCATGGTGCATAACCACCGCGTCAATACTGTCGTTAGCTAGAGGGAGCTGCTCTATGTCAGCAACCGCATTTTTCCCGCCCGGCCGGTGGCTGGCAGAAAAAAGTATTTTATGACTAATAGGACTGTCGTTTATCAACAGGTGTTCTTCACTGCCACCGACTTGTAATATGTGGTAACCAAACATCCTCTCTATAATAGGTTTGGCCGCTAGTCGCTCAGATTGCAAACTTAACCGCCCCAGCGGCGTTTGAAACCACTGGGTTAGCAGCGCTGACATCGAATCGGCGTCGTCCATTCCCTGCAGCAAACGCCGTCTGGTTTCCCGTTTAGACAAAAGACTCATTAGTTTCTCACTCGCCAATAATCACTTTTTTTATCTTTCATAAGCCAATAAAATATATGCTCTCTATTTCCATGGTTGGATTCTAACGTTCTCATTGCACTTCTACCAGAAATGCTCGCGTACCAACCCTGCGCGCTGCTTGTAAAACGCGCAAGTCCAGCTATTATGTGGTTTTTAGGAGAATCTGATTACTATGATAGGAAAAATCCACCCTATTCCGGCCTTTACGGATAACTATATATGGGCTATCCACTGCGCAGAATCGAACCAAGTTTGTGTCGTGGACCCCGGCGACGCAGACGTTGTTGAAGAGTATCTCAGACTCAATGATTTACTTTTGACAGATATACTTGTAACTCACCACCATCCTGATCATGTTGGGGGGTTAATGCAGCTTAAGAAAACCTATGATCCCAGAATCATAGGCCCTGAGTCGTCTGGTATTAAAGGGATAACAGAATTCGTTGCTGAAACCGATTCAATAGAACTGTTCGATTGCAGCTTTTCCGTTATTGAGATTCCCGGACACACTCTAGATCATTTAGCTTTCCATACAATTAGTACGTTAAAACCTGTACTTTTTTGCGGTGACACGCTGTTCGCAGCTGGCTGTGGGCGCTTGTTTGAAGGCTCGGCGCAAATAATGACCGCCTCCCTAGATAAGCTTGCAAACTTATCCGAGGATACTCTAGTTTATTGCGCGCATGAATATACTCTAGCAAATTTGGCTTTCGCTAAAGTTGTCGATCCGCTAAACGCTATTCTCGGTTTCCGCACTATATCTGAACAACAGAAAAGAAAGCTCGATCTACCGACTCTACCGAGCAGTATTGGTCTAGAACTTAAAACAAATCCCTTTCTGCGCTGTAATGAAAATGCTCTCAAGAAATCGGTCGGGCTTCACACTGGCCGCAAGTTGGAATCTCAACTTGATACATTCACTGAGTTAAGGCTTTGGAAAGATGGCTTTCAAGATAACCTTTAAGAAAAGCCAAATGATTTTTCATCTAATGACTCTAAACCGACATGGCCGCTTATTGTTGGCGGCAGCGGTCTTGACAAGTTGCCACGTCTCCACGGAGCTGACAAGCCCCGAGAGCCCCTTAAAAGGGCAGGTAACGAGCAGTCAGGCCGCTTCTATTGCTTTGTCTCCTTCTCTGTCGGAGCCACATGTCATAGCGGATACGCCTGTTGCGGCTCCGGTAAATGACTTATGGGAAAGGCTTAGGCAAGGTTTCCAGTTACAGCAGCACTATGATCATCCAAGCGTCCAAGCCTATATAAGTAAATATTCGTCTAATCAGCGCCTGTTTGATTTAGTGACTGAGCGGGCCAGCCCTTACCTTTTTGAAATAATCAATGAGCTTGAAGAAAGAGGTCTCCCTTTAGAGCTCGCACTCTTACCAATCGTTGAAAGCACTTTCAACCCAAATGCCTATTCCCAAGACCACGCAGTTGGCCTTTGGCAGTTTCTCGGGCCCACCGCCAGAAGTTTTGGTGTTCAACAGGATTGGTGGTACGACGGTCGCCGTGACCCTTTAGTTTCGACAGCTGCAGCATTGGACTATCTTACAGTGCTACACGGTAACTTTGCAGAAGATTGGCTTGTGGCGGTTGGCGCCTATAACACTGGCGGCGGCAATATTCGCAGAGCAATGCGCCGCAGCGGTCAGGATATGAACAGTTTGGACTTTTGGAGCCTTCCGCTGGCGTCTGAAACAAGATCTCATGTTCCCAAACTACTGGCACTAGCAGCGACAGTTAGCAAAGGCAACACAGCGAGTTTAAAACTAGAACCAATCGCCAATAAGCCTCAAGTCCAAGCAGTAGACATTGGCAGCCAAATCGATATAGCTCAAGCTGCTTCCTTAGCAGGAATTAGCCAAGAGGCTCTGCGACTCTTAAATCCAGGCTACCTACAGTGGGCAACACATCCAGATGGGCCGCAATCTTTACTAGTGCCTATCGCAAATGCTCCGCGGCTAGAAAAAGCGATCGCCCAAGCGGACCTAAACGACTTTTTAACTTGGGACAGGTATGAAATTAAACCTGGAGACACATTAGGGCAAATAGCGCGCAATCTTGACACTCAGGTAGATGTGCTGCAAGAGGTAAACGGTATTCGTGGCTCAGCAATAACAGCAGGAGATTCCTTGCTTATCCCGAGGGATATAAACTCTACCTCACAATTAGCAAACGCAGGATTTAGCTTGGGCCAAAAATCCGCCTTGCCAAACCAGCGACCGACACCTTCTCCCCCTACTAATTATCAGATTCGAGCCGGCGACAGTCTATGGCTTATCGCCGACAAGTACAATTTGAAATCCGCCAAAATTGCGCAGCTCAACGGTATTGAAATAGACTCAATTCTTCGGCTAGGCCAGCGACTGAAGCTCCAAGACCTTACAGGGCCGGTCGGCGACAATGTAGCTAAAGTAGTAGATTCATCTCCAGCTGCCATCCACTCTGTTAGCCGCGGCGATTCAATCGCTCTAATCGCGAGACAATCTGGCCACAGGATCAATGACCTGTTGAACTGGAACAGCCTCAGCAAAGGCGAAATAATTTATCCAGGGCAAAAAATACGACTCACCCCTCCTGACTCAGGAACGAACTAAAATGACCGAAACTGCGGCGGCGACACAAGATAAAGATTTTTTAGGCCATCCGAGAGGCCTAGTTATTTGCTTCTTTACCGAAATGTGGGAGCGCTTCAGCTACTACGGAATGCGCGCGCTTTTGATCTTCTATTTAACACAGCATTTTCTTTTTTCGGATGAGTCGGCCGCCGGAATTTATGCAGCTTACATTTCCCTGGTTTACATAACGCCAGTTATCGGAGGTATTGTTGCTGATCGCTATCTTGGACCCGTGAAAGCAGTCATATTGGGCGCAATACTACTGGTGGCAGGTCACGCTGGGATGGCGATAGAAGGCGCGAGCGCTGTAGAAATAGTCACAGCAAACGGTGTCGAAGTTCAGCGAGATTCTTTCTTCCTTCAAACTTTCTATTTATCTCTAGCCCTCATCATTATGGGAGTGGGTTTCCTCAAAGCCAATATTTCGACCCTTGTTGGCTCCATGTATGAACGCCGCGATCCTCGTCGTGATAGTGCGTTTACACTTTTTTATATGGGCATAAATCTCGGCGCATTTTTAGGCGCCATCATTTGCGGATTCCTTTTACAATACGGCGGCTTTAACTGGGGATTTGGTGCCGCCGGTGTCGGCATGCTGTCCGGTCTGGTGGTGTTTATTAAAGGCAATCACCTATTCGGAGATGCTGGCAAGCCAAAAAACCCTGAAATTCTCAAAGAAAAAATCTTTGCTGGAATAAACCGCGAACAAATGATTTACCTTCTTACCCTTGGTGGTGTTCTTGTTTGTTGGCAGCTAATGCAGCATCGCGCGCTTGTCGGGGGATTGTTAGGTGCGTCACTAGTTGGAATGACTCTTGTGGCAGTTATTTATGCGTTTACTAAATGCGACCCAATGGATCGCAATCGAATGCTGGTCTGCCTTTTCCTGATGAGTTATCAAATTATCTTTTGGTCTTTATTTGAGCAAACTGGCAGCTCCCTCAATTTGATGGCGGACAGAAACGTAGACCGCGTAGTGTTTGGATTTGAACTGCCGGCGGCTATATTCCAATCGGTAAACGCCTTTTTTATTATTACCTTGGCACCATTATTTAATTTTACGTGGATCTATCTAGCCAAAAAAGGCTGGGAGATCTCTACCCCCCTGAAATTTTCATTGTCACTAATACAATTAGGCCTCGGCTTCCTGTTTTTAGTTTATGGGGCATCTCAAGCCACTGATCCAACCCAAGTGGCGTTGATTTGGCTGGTACTACTTTATCTAATGCATACGACCGGTGAGCTCTGTATATCACCGGTGGGCTTGTCTATGACTACCAAACTTTCGGTCCCCTCTGTTGTCGGCATGATGATGGGCTGTTGGTTTCTTGCCTCCGCCGCCGGTAACTATGTATCAGGAACTATTGCAGCCATGACAGGATCGGACACTGTTGGAGGCGAAGTAGCCGATCCAGCAGCTGCTTTAGCAGGTTATATGGAGGTCTATGAAACAGCCGGTTGGTACAGCATCGGTGCAGGTCTGTTTGCAATATTATTAGTGCCGGTTCTTAAACACTTCATGCACGGAATCAAATAGGCACACAGCGATTGAAATGCAGTAAAATCGGCTGACAACACTAGGATAAAGGAAAGTCATATGGGATTTTTAACAGGCAAGCGAGTTTTGATATTAGGGGTCGCTAGCAAGCTGTCCATCGCCTCTGGAATTGCAGAAGCTATGCACCGAGAAGGCGCCGAACTAGCTTTTACATATCAAAACGAAAAGCTCAAGGATCGAGTAGAGAAGTTTGCAAAATCGTGGGACTCCAAGCTCATTTTTCCATGCGATGTCCAAAATGACAGTGAAATAGCAGAACTGTTTTCGGCCTTAGGCGAACACTGGGATGGTCTCGATTGCATTGTTCACTGTCTTGCTTATGCCCCAGCTCATGAACTCGACGGTAACTTCGTTGACGTAAGCACTCGCGAGGGGTTTTTAACAGCTCATGAAATTAGCTCTTATAGTTTGGTAGCACTTGCAAAAGCCGGCCATGACATCATGCGCGGGCGAAACGGCTCTTTGTTGACTTTGAGTTACCTCGGCGCAAATCGTAGCCTGCCAAATTACAACGTCATGGGGCTCGCGAAAGCCAGCTTAGAGGCAAACGTACGCTATCTAGCAGCTAGTTTAGGTCCAGAGGGAATAAGAGTGAACTCGGTTTCAGCCGGTCCTATTAGAACCCTTGCAGCATCGGGTATTAAAAGCTTCCGCAAAATGCTGCAACACAACGCCGCTCAAACACCGTTAAGAAGAAATGTGACTATACAAGAGGTTGGCAATGCAGCGGCTTTTCTTTGCTCAGATTTGGCGTCCGGTATCAGCGGAGAAATTCTTTACGTCGATGGTGGTTTTAATACCACTGCCATGGGCTCACTAAACGACTTAGAAGACAGTTAAACACAATCTAGGGGACCGAGGTCAGTGCTAGATCACTTCCCACGCGCTGCCGGATTGCGTTTGAAAAAAATCACTGGCCTTTTTAGTCAATTTACAAAAACAAAAGGCTAGAACAGCAGCAGCTGAACTAGCCTTCTCTTTAATCTAAAAAATCATTCCAGTTAATCTAAAAAATCATTCCAGTTAATCTAAAAAATCATTCCCGTTAATCTAAAAAATCATTCTCTTTAATCAAAAAGCCATTCAAAGGAACTTAATTAGAAACTTTCGTCGGCTAACCTAGACTGAATATCTGCACTTTCTGTTAAATTCCCTAGAAAAGCTTGAAAATCACTGTTGCCGAGATCGCTC
>JBLHVT010000055.1:0-21104 GCA_047628735.1 Glaciecola sp. | reverse complement strand
GTTTCATTCGGCCGGTCGTATAGAAACTGATAGCTTAAAGACATTCAAGTGACACTCGTTACATATATGCCTAAAGTGTAATGTCTACCAAAAAAGAATAGAAGCCTATTAATGCACTAATTGGATCCACTGCAACAATTCTATTCGCGAGGTGGTTGTTGCGAGGTAGTTGTTGCGAGGTAATTGTTGCGAGGTAATTGTTGCGAGGTAATTGTTGCGAGGTATATTTAGCTGGGCATGCCTGGCTAAATAGCCAGCTAAATGAGGCAAAAACCCAGTTCTAGAGTTAAGTGGTTCATAGCGACAAAAAAGACTGGAATAAATATGACCAGCTCCATCAAAACAGGACGAATCAGAACCGAAAGAATGACCTAAATACGCGCATAGGACCCATGGGCACCAAAAATAGCGCCTGCCAGATAATCTGTAAACTTAATACCTATCGATTATTGCGGCGTCAACGCCCATGGTGAAATTTTCACGAAAGCCACCACCGCTTGATGGCGACACCTGGCCCATTATGATGGTGATTAATTTTTGCTTGGGATCGATAAAGAACCGCGTCGCAGCTGACCCATCCCACCAAATTGTTCCTTCGGAAACCGGAAAATTGTATGCGGCCGGATCTAGGACCAAATTGAATCCGCCTAAGGTCCAGCCAGAGCCCGCCCAATAGCCTCGAGCACCAATGGGCATTACTCCTACAGGAACACTGTTCTCAAAAATCAGTTCGGCAGTTTCAGGCTTTAGAATCTGCTTACCGTTAAACTCGCCATGATTCATTACCATCTGAGAAAAGTTGGCAAAATCCATGACCGTTGATAGTAGACCTACCCCACCTTCTATCAAAACAGGCTTTTTAGTGAAAGGAATGCTCTCAATTTGATAAGGAACTAGACGACCATCAGTAGGCCGATATAATTGTGCGAGTCTATTGGCATCGTCCCCTTGCGCCCAAAACATTGTATTGTTCATTTCTAGCGGTTCGAAAACATTTTTTTCTAAGTAATTTGAAAAATCTTCTCCCGACCAAACTTCAATCAGCTTTCCTAGAATAGTGGCATGTATGCCATATCGAAATTCTGTCCCGGGGTCTTGGAATAAGGGAATTTGTGCTGCATTGCTAGTCATCTGATCAAGGGAGATATTTTTGTCACGAACTTTATTCTGAACATACAGGGCAGAACTTCTGCTGCCTAGCCCCGAGGTGTGGGTAAGCAAATGTGCTACGGTGATGTCACCGGTTCGAGATTTAGTCTGAGATAGATCTGTGCTGTCGGAATCGAGCAATACCCGCTGATTCTCGAACTCTGGCAAATACATTTGGATTGGATCATCTAGCTTAAATTTGCCCTGCTCATAAAGCTGAAGCACGGCGACACTGGTGATCTCCCGAGTCATGGAGTAAATACGAAATAAAGTGTCGTCGGTCATAGGCAGGCGTTTTTCGATATCCCTTTGCCCTAATGCCTTGGAGTAGACGATCTTGCCATCGCGAATGACAGCAGCAACAACTCCCGAGATATCTCCATCGTCTATGTGCTGTTGCAGACGCTGGGTAACCTTTTCTAACCCTTCAGTTGACAACCCGACACTCTCGGCGGAGGAGAAATTCAAGCTTTGGGCACTGATCAGAGGAAACACACACGAAACGAAAGTGCCTGCGCACAGACGATAGAAGTCTTTAAACATGAATAAATCTCGATAGAATTTCGAAGTTTTAGATCCATAGAAAAAATAACTCTTTTAGTCAGGCTTGTCCATACTGAGACTCATATGATAAGTAAAACGAGCTTAAGTTAACCGCTTTTCTAATCCAAATCCGCTTCGTTCAGACTTTGACAAGACGAAAGTCCTGCGTGTAATCAGACTCAATCATTTGAAGTTGCCCCAAAGGTATCAACCGTTGTTGAACACGAAAAAATCCTGACTGAGAATTAGGCCTATAACGTAGTCAAACCGACTAGCTGATAGGCTCATCTGCCAATTGAGAATCGTAATTTCAGCTCGGCTCTGATGAACTGAAAAGAATCGTACTTCACTAAAAAGCGGTCTGGCTCAAATTTCTAAATTAGACAATCCAGATTTTGCGCCACCTGAAATAATGCTAAAGGGCTGAAAGACGAGGCGTTGCCTTTCTTCAAGTTTTTCATATTGTCGTTCGCCAATTGCATTTAGCTCTACTGTGATAGCGGATTAAATCACCCACCAAATAACCAAGGCGTGTTATTTCTAACCCAATTACAATTGATACTGTTGCAAAGATATATTCATGCTGCAGTATTTTAACCGATGCAAGTTCACTTTAATTATTAACAATAAACCAACACTAAACTTCCTCTATCAGATATCAAAACACCTGTGGGGCGGTTCGTTGAAATATAAGCGAGCAGCTGCCATATTTGATAAACATTCAACTTTGGTACATCATCGATAACGAAAAAAAATAATAGACAAGGATTTCTATGATATTGCGTAGTGTCACCAAACGCGTCTAAGATCAAAACTGGTTTGCAGTCGGGCTTGATTTGCTCATTGTAGTCTTTGGCGTGTATATAGGCCTTCAGGTAACTGCCTAGAACGAGAAAATGGCTGGTCAATAAAAAGCAAACACCTTGATTGAATGCTTAATTGGAGATTTAAAAAAAGACCGTGAAGTAATGGACGTAGCCCTGAACTATCGAAGGATGTCAGAAAATACGCTGTTACTGCAATTGATGGGGAAAATAGGTTGACTTCGGTTGACGATGAACAGCTTGTAATTGCTGCCGCTTTCTCGGCAGAATATGGTCTTAAATTGAACCAACTTTGGCTAGGCTATAAAACGCGGTTTGCTACAGATTGCCAATCAAAATCCATATCAGCAATCGCGATGAAATCCGGGTTCAGAAGGCTGTCCTTTAGATTATAACGAAGAGGCTGGAAATCCAATCCTACAATTTGCCCTCCCGCAGCCACTAAAATTGCATGTGCCGCAGCGGTATCCCACTCGCAGGTCGGGGCCAATCGAGGATATAAATCGGCACTCCCTTCGGCCACCAAACACATTTTTAGAGAACTCCCCATGCTCACTACTTCGGTCTTTCCGACACTGCGTGTGATTTCATTTATGAGTTCGTCAAGCTTGTCACCGCGGTGATTTCGACTGGCAACAATTCGAACACTAGACTTGGACGACTTCATTTTTGCACTTTTGATTGAGTGCCTACCTTGCGCATCTGTCTTCACAGCCCCGTCTGCGTCTTCGTCCCCAACCCGGCCAGAGTAGGTGACCCCTAGCACTGGCACATGCACTACGCCGAGGACCGGATCGCCATTTTCGATGAGTGCGATGTTGACAGTAAATTCGCCATTTCGACTGATAAATTCTTTGGTGCCATCAAGAGGATCAACCAACCAGTAACGGTCCCAAGTTTGCCGCGTCGTATAATCGATGCCCGTCGATTCTTCAGATAAAATAGGTATGTCAGGAAAGCTGTCTTGCAGCCTTCGCGTAATCAACGCGTCGGCTGCGCAATCTGCTTCGGTTAAAGGCGAATTATCGTCCTTGAGGGTCACCTCCACAGGAGAACTGCCGTTATAGACCCTGAGGATCTCTTTGCCTGCATCAATCGCGATTTTCTCGATGACTAAAGGGTCTATTTTTCTTATTACTGCTGTCATTATTATTCCTATAGCTGCGCATAGCGCTAAAACAGCTTAGCGCGATATTGATATTTTATTTTTGCTACAGCTTGGTTAAGCTGTGGCAGCTTGCATTACCTGTGTTGAATTGCCAAGCCTTTTGGAGAATAAGATGCCCCCTTGGTCCACCATCGATACCATCATGTTTGACATGGACGGCACTCTATTAGACTTGCATTTCGACAACTATTTCTGGCAATCTCTGGTTCCTCAAGCGTACGCCAAGGAACACGGGATATCTGAAGCTGACGCCGAAGTCTTAGTAAAGCTTAAGAATGATCAGGCCCTCGGTTCTCTGGAGTGGTACTGCCTTGATTATTGGGCAGACGAGCTAAAACTAGATGTCGTTAAGCTGAAGAAGACCATAACCCATAAAATCAACATCCGGCCCAATGTTGAAAAACTGTTAGAGCAATTGCGTGCCAGCGAAAAACGGATATTACTCATCACTAATGCTCATCCCACAAGCTTAAAAATCAAAATGGCGCACACCGGAATTGACAGCTTTTTCCATGATTGTATTAGTTCGCATACATTAAGCTTGGCAAAAGAACACCACGGTTTCTGGGACAAACTGCGACAGCATTTTCCTTATGATCCATCTAAAACAATTTTATTTGATGATTCGCTGCCAGTCTTGCGACAGGCCCAGCGCGAAGGCATCAAACACCTTTACGCCATTCAAAAGCCAGACAGTAAAAGGCCCTCTTTAAATGCTGGAGAATTCCCGCAAGTTGTGGATTTCGAGCACATCATGCCTAACCCCACTTCGACAACTTAGACCCCAGCTATGACCGGATCCTCAAACTCAGAATCAACAATCACTCGCCTGCGCATCGACAAGTGGCTATGGGCCGCGCGGTTCTACAAGACTCGCGCTGTCGCTAAGCAAGCCATAGAAGGCGGCAAAGTTCACTGCGAAGGAAGCCGAGTCAAAGCCAGTAAAGAAATCGGTATAGGCTCAGTTATTCAGGTTCGACAAAGTACTGATGAAAAAACTGTGGAAGTTTTGGCACTTAGTGATAAGCGCCGCGGCGCAGCGCAGGCCCAATCCCTTTACCAGGAAACACCAGCAAGTGTTGCTGCGCGAGAAGCGCTTGCCCAGCAGCGTAAATCACAGCCCAATCAATGGGCATCTGACGGCAAGCCAAACAAAAAACAACGCCGAGATATCCACCGTTTTAAGACCAAAAACTAACCAGCTTAAGCATTAGTAGAGTCTGTTAGCACTGACTCAGGATATTTGACATAATGCTGCTGAAATCTAAAAGTCCAGCGACATCCATGCAGTTGTAGTATGAGCACGTAAGGACACAGACCATTGGGGATCAAATTGGCCAAACAAATTAGCGAATCACTCCAGTACTACCATTTGCCAGAATTTGATCCAAGCTGGCGCTCCGTTAAACGAGGACTAGAGAAGGAAAGCCTTCGTATTCTACCCGATGGCAACATATCCACCTCTAGCCACCCACAAGCCTTGGGCGCTGCTCTGACAAACCCCTTCATTACGACCGACTTCTCAGAGTCCTTATTGGAATTCATCACTCCCGCCTATGCGGACATCGGTGAGTGTCTGCAAGTGCTTGAAAATGTCCATCGCTTCACGTTTCAAAACCTAGAGAACGATGAGATGCTGTGGGTATCCAGCATGCCTTGCCCGCTTGATAGTGATGCCGATATTCCAATAGCCCAGTTTGGTGACTCTAATATTGGCAAGATGAAAACCCTCTACCGGCACGGCCTTAGTAATCGTTATGGCAGTTTGATGCAAGTGATAGCTGGTCTGCATTATAACTTTTCTATGCCTGAGTCTTTTTGGGCGCCCTACCAAAAAATCTGCGGCCATAAAGGTTCGATACAAGACTTTAGGACAGAAAAGTATCTCCACTTAATTCGCAATTTCCACCGTTACTCTTGGTTGCTAATCTATCTCTTCGGCGCGTCACCCGCAGCATGCAAGTGTTTTGGGCAAGAGCGAGAACACGATTTAGAAGAACTCGATTCTGACAGCCTTTATCTTCCATATGCAACTTGTCTGCGAATGGGGAATCTCGGCTACAAAAGTGAAGCACAGAAATCACTTTTCGTTTGCTATAACGACCTTGATTCCTATGCGCAGTGTCTTGAAACAGCCATGCATACACCTTACCCGGACTATGAGTCTATTGGTCAAAAACGAGATGGAGAGTATGTCCAACTCAATACAAACCTATTGCAGCTGGAGAATGAGTTCTACAGTACCGTCAGGCCAAAGCGTGTAGCCATAAGCGGTGAAAGGCCATTGGACGCGCTCATCTCTAAAGGCATTGAGTATATTGAGGTTCGGGCATTGGATTTAAACCCATATTTACCGTTGGGCATTGATGCACAGCAGATTAGGTTTTTAGACAGTTTTCTCGTGCACTGCCTGTTAGACAAAAGTCCTGAATGCAATCAAACTGAATTTTTTGAAGTCGCCAAAAATCTCGCCTCGGTGGTTGAGCACGGGCGTAATCCCGACCTTGAGTTAAGCTTAGAATCCAAGCCTCGAAAACTTGTGGAGTGGGCCAATGAGTTACTTGAGAACATCAGCTTCAGTTCGGCGCTCCTCGATGGTGAAAACTCTGACCTTCACGAACAAAGCCGGCTCGCTCAAATTGCTAAAGTAGAAAACCCAGACCTAACGCCATCCGGCAGAATGTTAAAAGATATGCAGGAAAAAGGAATGTCGTTTTTCGAATTTTCGATGAATCAGTCTGAAATTCAAAAACAAACTTTAACTAATGGCGAGCTAAGCGCTGAGACTGCCGAGCTTATGCATAAAACCGCCGTTGATTCCATTGCCAAGCTAGCTGAAATCGAAGCCGCTGATGCCGCTACCAAAATAGGCTTCGATGAATATTTGGCCAAATGGAATGAGAGCTAAGGGTTCCGCGGACTAGTTATTTAGTAGTAATCTCGTTGCTACTTTGTCTATTGCGGGACTGTTACGGGACTGTTATCAGACTACGAAATCCGTAAAATAGAGTTCTTCAATCTGTTCACAGCCCGCTTTTGCCAGTGTCGACAAGATATTTTTAACTTCCTCCAAAGCCTCTCTCCTCAGTGACTCTCGGCCAACGGTGGAAGTCCTAGTTTCTTCAGCTTGAGAGCTAAATAAGATAACTAACGCATTTTGAATAGAGGATAAGTGGTGCGAAATTATAATCTCGCTCTCGGCCTTAACCTTGAGGGATACTCGTGCTTTCGATACTTAAGCCTGACGCCCTCGTCATAATTATTGACAAAGCTAGGGGTAATATCCACATAGACGCTCTCTGGCGGACCTTGCGCTGCAGCAGTTCCGGCAAGGTGGTACAGACAACACGCCACGATCACAGATCTTGCCATAACGATCGCTCCTATAATTACAACAATTAGTTTACTTGTAGCAGCAATATTTCTTCTCATAGCGAGGCTGATGTGGTGTAGAATGCGCCATCGAAATCAATAGCTTGGAGCTCATAATGGCGCTGGCAATACTCGATAATAGACTTATTAATGCAGGTATATTCTGCGTCTGCGTCATCACTATCGGGATCGTGCTTTACATGGAGCACATCATGCTCCTTTCGCCCTGCGGACTTTGCATAACTCAACGCGTCTTCGTAATATTATGTGGAGTCGTCTGCCTGATCTCAGCAGTCCATAACCCTGCCCCACACGGCCAAAAGCTTTATGCCTTTTTGGCAGCGGCAATGTGTGTGTTTGGGAGCTATTTTGCTGGCCGCCAAATTTGGCTACAGCACCTTCCTGAAGACCAAGTTCCAGCCTGCGGGCCAGGACTTACCTATATTTATGATAACTTTCCATTTTTGGAAACCCTCAATTTCCTATTAAAAGGCGATGGCAACTGCGCGGAAGTCCAATTTCGCTTTCTAGGCCTGAGCATCGCAGAAATGTCGATGGTCGCCTTTGTTATTCTGTTCAGCACTCTCTTGTATACGGCCTTTCGTCAGCACCGAGCATAAACTTCTTCAGTCATACCCAATGCCGTGCACTATGGCTGGAGCTTAGTTGATTCCACCTTTTAGACGATTGACCTTGCGCAATTGCCGATTTCTTACCTATATTAAAGATAGCCCAACTAAGCAGAACCTTTGCTTATGTCTATCGCTAATTTAGCGAGGGGAATCGCATGCAAGGAGAAAATAATGCTAACGCGCAGTAAGCGAACTAAGGAAGGTTGGTTACTGGTAGACGACATGGTCAAACGGTGGATGCAAAAAAGAGTACAGCTAACTCAAGATTTTGAGGAAATAGTCACCTTAATAATTGGTGAAAAGACGTCAGACTCTTTATCCGCTCGAATTAATCGTTTTTGCCAAACGCTTGTGGATTATGTATCTGCCGGCCACTTTGAGGTCTACAACGAGCTAATCACAGAAGCTAGAGAGTTTAACGATGGAAGTCTCGTGATGGGCACACACCTCTGTAAAGCTATCGAGAAGTCCACCGATCTAGCCATTGAGTTTAATGACAAGTTTGAACTCGACCGCCATGATGCAGCTCTGCTTGCAAAGCTACCAATGCACCTCGTCGATTTAGGTAGCGTCCTTAATCTGCGCTTCGAATTGGAAGACCGTCTTATTTCCACTGTTCACAACTGCCACAGATCGTTAGTGGCCTGATTGCTGATAGCACCATCCAGTTGTGACTAAAGTCAAATATCTTGACTAGAGCTACTCTAGTTCCCTTTATTTCACTGGTTTTGCAATCCTGTTCGTTTACCGATGAACCTTTCGGTTTGTTTTCGATCAGCGTACAAGTCATTTTCAGCGCGGCGTACTCTACAGACCGCAATCATGTGTTGGCAGGTTCCATTCAATGCGGAGGTAGCCTGTGGGATGTAAAGAATGCCGAGCGACTGTTTAACTAAAACCAGCAAGCAACATTAAGCTCACAAATAGCCGCAGTGGCCTTTTCTCCAAAGGAAGATTTCGCGCCCACCTGCGATCAAAGCACGCTTAACTTATGAGATGTCGGAAGTAGTGAAGCGCTGCGTTTTTTCGACGTCCCCAGAGAAGTCTTCCTTGTTGCGCTATCCGATGACGGCCAATTTGGGCTTTTAACAGTGCAGCATGTTGATGCTGTGGTTTGGGATGCACAACGACACGCTGTATTCAAAGCTAAATTACAGCAGTCGATTCTTTCCGAGCTTTTCCAGCTTTTCCGCAGCAAAGTTCTTAAAAGACGGGACACAGTTATTAATTGGCAACACCACCGGCGCCACCGAACGCTGGTCTAGTGAAGGCGGCGAACGACCAAATCGCTGGATCACCTCGGTTGGCAGTGGCATTAGGCCACGAATATTTCCTGTCGCCGAGGCATCCTTGAACGATCAATTAATATATATATCGGCAATAACATCAGATGGGACCTCTTACCACTATGCGCTCTAAAAAAAACTCTGATGCACGCTCTGATCACAAGCCCAATTAAAACGCAGCCTCTACCCACCGCGTCTCCAGCGGAAATATTTGTCCAAAAGTGGAAAATATTTTTCAGGCAATCTCGCGCTACGCCATGCATTAGCAGTAAATTTATTTGCCTCTAATGATGTTGGATAAATGTGAGTAACCGCTGATATTTTACCTAAGCCCATGTTATGAGTCATTGCGAAAACGAACTCGCCAATCATTTCACCTGCGTGATATCCAACGATTGTCGCACCAAGTATTCTATCTTTCCCAGGCACTGTTAGCACTTTAACAAAGCCATGAGCCTCGCCATCGGCTAGAGCTCTATCTAGGTGGTCCATATCATACCGCGTTATATCATATGGAATTTTTTGCTCTATGGCATCCTGCTCACTTAAGCCAACTCGAGCCACTTCGGGATCGGTAAATGTAGCCCAAGGAACAACTCGATAATTGGCCTTGGATCTCCAAAGGCCGCCTAGCATGGCGTTCAATGACGCGAACCAAGCCTGATAGGATGCCATATGGGTGAACTGATAAGGGCCGGCAACATCGCCACAAGCATAAATATTTGGGTACGCTGTTTGCATAGCATCACTAACTTGAACCGTGCCCTGTGGTGTTAGCGGCATTTCCAGATTTTCAAGTCCAAACCCCTCAACATTAGGTTTGCGACCAATAGCCAGCAGAACACAGTCGAATGCCACGCGTACAGTTTTACCGGCATGCTGCGCTTGCATCCAGTTTTCACCGTCAATTTTTTCGAACTTGAGAAGCTTGTGATCAACGAGAACATCAATACCATCCTTCTCAAACTGCTGCATGACCGTTGCTGATACCTCGATGTCCTCGCGAGGCATTATACGTGGCGCCATATCAACTTGAGTCACCTTCGAGCCTAAATTATTGAATGCTTGGGCAAGTTCGCAGCCAATCGGCCCGCCTCCCACAACTAACAGTCTGGGCGGCAATTCCGTTAAACCCCATACCGTGTCTGAATTCACATAGTCGACCGTCTCCAGACCAGGAATCGGAGGAACTAATGGCCGCGCACCAGAGGCAATGATGATCGATTTAGTATTGATGGTTCTATCGTTCACTTTTACTGTGTAAGGCGATTCAATCATTGCATCGCCAATAATGCACTCCACTCCTAGAGACGTAAAGCGCTCAACAGAATCGTGTGGCTCAATAGCCTTGATTACGTTTTGAACCCTAGCCATAACCGCTTTAAAATTAATGGTACCGGTAGCATCATCAATCCCATATTCTTTGGCACGGCGTAAATAGGCCATCATTCGGCCACTTCGAATAAGGGACTTACTAGGAACGCAGCCTGTGTTTAGGCAGTCGCCTCCCATCTTGTGTTTCTCAATTAAAATAACCTTGGCCTTAGCACCGGCTGCGATAATTGCAGCGACTAGCCCGGCTGACCCTGCGCCTACAATAACGATATTAGCGTCAAACTTTTTAGGCTTTGTAAATTTTTTCATGATTTTTTTCGCTGTATTAGTCCTACAATAAATTTTGCTGCCAATGGAAATAGGCCAAGTAACACAAATGACAATATTACACTGGGGCTGACCAGCCCTGACAATGACGTTATTTGGGCCAGCTCTGATCCGGCGTTAACATAAACAGCAGTGCCCACTAGCATTCCTATTTGGCTGACAATATAAAAAGACCCCACGCTTATTGGCGTCAAACCCATCAATAAATTAACCATGAAAAATGGGAACAGCGGAACCATTCGAATGCTGAAGAGGTAGAAGTTACCGTCTTTCTCAACACCTCGATTAATTGAGCCCAAATAGTTTCCAAATTTTAATTGCACCCAGTCCCGAAGCAGTAATCGGGCTACTAGAAATGCCAAGGTCGCCCCTATACTGCTGGCGAAAGAAACTATTAGAGTCCCCCAGAGCACACCAAATATAGCGCCGCCCAATAGCGTAACAATGACCGCTCCTGGAATCGAAAGCGCGGTAATCGCGACATAGGCCGCAAAATAGATAAGCGCTGTGAGTCCGAAATTTTCGTCTCTGAACCGCTGAATCTCACCCAATTGCGATTGAATAAAATCCAAGGTCAGATAACGACCAAGGTCGAAGAATAGGTAAGAAGCAATAGCGGCTACGATGATGGTGACTAATAATATTTTTGTTTTATTCAACGAGATTCTCTTTTTGGGTGGCTTTACTGTACGTATAGTTGGGTTATTTAATGCTCATAGCATTTATCATGTCCATCATTGTTTGGTGATTACTTCATTCTATGCAAATTTCGCCATATACTTGTTAATAGTTTGTCGTTATACCCCCA
This sequence comes from Glaciecola sp., assembly GCA_047628735.1. GTDB lineage: Bacteria > Pseudomonadota > Gammaproteobacteria > Pseudomonadales > Pseudohongiellaceae > UBA9145. The sequence goes on along the minus strand of JBLHVT010000055.1, from coordinate 9,660 downwards.
CATTCCTTAAATAAGAGATAATTAGCTGTGCCCAATTTTGATTTTAGCCGTGAATTTCCAGTTAATCGCATGCGACGTATGCGAAAGGACGATTTTAGCAGACGTTTAATGCGAGAGACTCAGATGTCGGTAGATGACCTGATATTTCCGGTTTTTATTGTCGACGGACAAAAGCAGCGGCAAGAAATCTCGTCAATGCCAGGAATATTCAGGTTCAGTATTGATGAATTACTTCTCGAGGCCCGAGAACTGGTTGATCTGAAAATACCCGCAATTGCCCTTTTCCCGGCGCCGGACGCAAAGGTCAAAAGCCTGCTTGCCGAAGAAGCCTACAACCCCAACGGCTTGGTTCAAACGGCAGTTCGCGAGCTAAAAGCTGCATTTCCCAAGCTCGGCGTGATCACTGATGTGGCACTAGATCCATACACAACACATGGCCAAGACGGAATCATCGACGAAAACGGCTATGTTCTTAATGAAGAAACTGTTGAGGTTCTTGCTAAACAAGCTCTGTCTCATGCTGTAGCTGGCGCAGATATTGTTGCTCCTTCTGACATGATGGACGGTCGAGTTGGTGCTATTCGTCATATTTTGGAAGAGAACAACCAAATTTACACGCGTATTCTCGCTTATTCAGCTAAATATGCCTCAAGCTACTACGGCCCCTTTCGCGACGCGGTAGGTTCAAGTGCCAACTTAGGCGGCGGCAACAAATATACCTACCAGATGGATGTGGCTAACAGCGATGAGGCTCTGCAGGAAGTCGCTTTAGACCTCGCTGAGGGTGCAGATATGGTCATGGTTAAGCCGGGAATGCCTTATTTGGATATAGTTAGAAGAGTGAAGGACGAATTTGGTGTACCTACTTTTGTATACCAAGTTAGCGGAGAGTACGCAATGCACATGGCCGCGGCTCAAAATGGCTGGCTAGATGAAGATGCTGTAGCCATGGAGTCGTTGCTCTGCATTAAACGGGCCGGAGCGGATGCTATTGTGACCTATTTTGCCAAGAAAGCAGCGCGGCTTTTAGCGGGCTGAGCGGCTTATGGACTGATAGTGAATGCTCATTTTCTTAGGGCAAGTTTATTGCTCTCATCGATGCTTGGTAAATTGTTTCGTAAGTAGCTTCGCAGATTACACCCTAAATTGAGCCCTAAATTGTCTATTAAGATGCAGTCGCTACTTGAATCCTACGTTATAGGCCTTATCATAGGAACAAGCATCAACGTGTAATTGGGCTACTAAGTTTTTTCATATTGAGAACCTCTTGGTGACAAAATCCTCTCTTTTGCATTTAACCCCTCATTGGAATTATAGGAATTAGACTATGAGCGACAATATCGTTCACGTTTCAGATAGCAGCTTTGATGCAGACGTCTTACAAGCGGACGGGCCTGTTTTAGTAGATTTTTGGGCCGAATGGTGTGGCCCTTGTAAGATGATCGCTCCGGTTTTAGTAGAACTAGCCGCAGAATATGACGGGAAGGTTAAAATTTGCAAGATGGATGTGGATGCGAACACCGAAACCGCACCAAAATTTGGCATTCGCGGTATTCCCACCCTAATTGTGTTTAATAAGGGAGAAGTAGCTGGAACTAAAGTCGGTGCTTTATCCAAATCTCAACTGTCAGCTTTTATTGACAGCGTAATCTAAATTGCGTTTAATACGATGTCGCTGATATTCTAGCGGCATCTTACGACGTGGTTCTTCTTACTATTTAGCACATTTCCTTTATAGTATTTATATCCATATCAACCTGAATTAGTAGAATCTCAATATCTAACTCCTGATGGATTTAGTTCAATTGATTCTTAAGGGATAAGCAAAACTAATTTCTGGACAGGTTTAACTAGTAGGTCTATATTAAGACAAAGGTTGGAACAATAAGTCAAAATATCCCTGCTCGGTAGTTATTTCAGTTAGAAAGAAACCCGTTAATCAAGCAGATTCCGCATTCCCTCTCTAACTCAGCAAATACTAAAAACTGGCTGACCAAAATAGGCTATGCATGTTGCTAAAGTTAATACTAGAACTACCGAAACTAAATATACTGGCATTAACAGTACTGAAACAGTATTGAAATAGTGCTGAAATAAATTCGGTTAGCCGACCAAGCCGACGACTCAAATCTTTCCCCTAAACTACAAAACTGATTCTCGCTAACCAAAACTTCAAAATCCTAATACTAAAACTACCAACATGTGATTACTGAGTTACATCAGTCCTTGTAGCCAAAATCATTCCCTAAATTACATCAAGTTTACTTGATAAGAAGCAATTATGAATTTAACCGAACTAAAACAGAAGCCAATCGCCGAACTAGTCACTACCGCACATGAGATGGGATTAGAAAACGTTTCTCGCACGCGTAAACAAGACATTATCTTTGCCATATTGAAGAAACACGCCAAAAACGGTGAAGATATTTTGAGCGATGGTGTTCTTGAGATACTTCAAGATGGTTTCGGATTTCTTCGGTCAGCGGATTCGTCCTATTTAGCAGGTCCAGACGACATTTACGTCTCCCCTAGTCAGATTAGACGCTTTAATCTCCGCACGGGGGATACAGTGGCAGGCAAGATACGGCCGCCTAAAGACGGCGAAAGGTATTTTGCCCTCCTTAAAATTAGCGAAATTAACTTCTCCAAGCCCGAAAACTCCAAACACAAAATCCTCTTTGAAAACCTCACTCCACTTTTCCCTAACAAGCGCTTACCGCTTGAAACAGGAAATGGTAGTACTGAAGACTTAAGCTCAAGAATTATCGACTTGGTTGCCCCAATAGGAAAAGGCCAACGAGGCCTAATCGTTTCACCTCCAAAAGCAGGTAAGACACTAATTCTCCAAAACATTGCTCAGTCTATAACTCGCAATAGCCCAGAGTGCCGTCTCATCGTTTTGCTAATCGATGAGCGCCCAGAAGAAGTGACTGAAATGCAGCGATCGGTTCGCGGCGAAGTAGTTGCTAGCACCTTCGATGAACCACCCTCGCGCCATGTTCAAGTAGCTGAGATGGTCATAGAGAAAGCTAAGCGCTTGGTAGAACATAAAGAAGACGTGGTTATTCTTTTAGATTCGATAACTCGCCTTGCCCGCGCTTACAACACTATCATTCCTTCGTCAGGCAAAGTGCTAACCGGTGGTGTTGACGCACATGCATTAGAGAGGCCAAAACGCTTTTTTGGTGCTGCTCGTAATTTAGAAGAGGGTGGCAGTTTAACCATTATCGCTACCGCTCTCGTTGATACCGGCTCAAAAATGGACGAGGTTATCTACGAAGAGTTTAAAGGCACCGGTAACATGGAATTGCACCTTGATCGCAAACTGGCAGAGAAGCGTGTCTATCCTGCAATTAACGTCCGTCGCTCCGGTACCCGCCGTGAGGACTTGTTAACATCCGAGGACGAGTTGCAGCGCATGTGGATTCTTCGCAAGCTGTTAAGTTCAATGGAAGACGTTCAAGCCACAGAATTTATCATTGATAAGCTTAAAGACACTAAAACCAACGAAGAATTTTTTAATTCGATGAAACGAAAATAGTAAACTGGATTTGTCACTTTATCGTTCTTTAGCTTCACACCCTAAGTAATTGGCTAAGAAAATGTCGTTTAAAGATCTTCGCGATTTTATCGCCCTGCTGGAGAAAGAAGGCGAGCTGAAAAGGATTTCGGCTGAAATCGATCCCTATCTTGAAGTCACTGAAATCAGTGATCGAACTTTAAGAGCAGGTGGGCCTGCCTTGCTTTTCGAGAATCTCAAAGGCTCCAAAATTCCTATGTTGGCCAACCTGTTTGGCAACACCCGGCGTATTGCAATGGCAATGGGTCAACAAGACATTGAAGGTTTAAGGGACGTTGGTAAGTTACTCGCCTTTCTTAAAGAGCCCGCTCCACCGGAGGGTTGGAAAGACCTTTGGCAAAGCCTGCCAAGCTATAGAAGCGTTTTGAACATAGCCCCCAGTGTTAAAAAATCAGCCAGTTGCCAGGAAATAGTTATTGATGAAGCTGATGTGGATTTGGATTTTTTACCGATTCAAACTTGCTGGCCAGGAGATGCTGGCCCGTTAGTTACCTGGCCTCTAGTAATCACTAAAGGACCCGAGAAGTCTCGGCAAAATCTCGGTATCTATAGGATGCAAAAGATTGCCAAAAACAAACTCATCATGCGTTGGCTTTCTCATCGCGGTGGTGCGCTGGATTTTAGAGAATGGCAGATCAAATATCCAGACCAGCCGTTTCCAGTCTCAATTGCAATTGGGGCGGATCCGGCAACTATCTTGGCGACCGTTACGCCAGTACCAGATACTCTTTCCGAATACGCATTTGCAGGACTACTACGCGGCAGTAAAACTGAGGTCGTGAAATCTATGACTAACGATTTACAGGTACCAGCCAGCGCTGAAATCGTCCTAGAAGGGGTTATCGAAGCTGGTGAGATGGCCGAAGAAGGCCCGTTCGGTGATCATACTGGTTACTATAACGAAGTCGACAGCTTTCCAGTGTTTACAATTAAGAAAATCACCCACCGCAAAGATCCTATTTATCACAGCACCTACACAGGCCGCCCGCCCGATGAGCCGGCTATGCTAGGAGTTGCTTTGAATGAGGTATTTGTTCCCCTCCTGCAAAAGCAATTCCCCGAGATTGTAGATTTCTATCTGCCACCGGAAGGTTGCTCTTATCGCATGGCTATCGTTAGCATGAAGAAACAGTATCCTGGCCATGCTAAGCGAGTGATGATGGGTGTATGGTCGTTTCTTCGACAGTTCATGTATACGAAATTTGTTGTGGTCGTGGATGACGATGTGGATATTCGAAAGTGGGAAGATGTAATTTGGGCGATCACTACGCGCATGGACCCCTCTCGTGACACTGTGCTTATTGAAAACACACCTATAGATTATTTAGATTTCGCATCGCCAGTTTCAGGCCTAGGGTCTAAAATGGGTATGGATGCCACTAATAAATGGAAAGGCGAATCAGACCGAGAGTGGGGCACCACAATTGAAATGAGCGCGGACGTCAAACAACGTATCGATTCAATCTGGGAAGACTTAGGTATAGAGTAGATAGCACTTAAGTAATGCGTAGCTTAGAGCAAAGCCGTATCACGCTCGGGCAAGGGAAGCTCGAGCAAACTCGAGCCTATAAGATCGCTGTAATGCCGGTAGCTCTGTTCGCTCTCGGCATCCTCTCCCAAACTCTTCAACAAACGAGCAAGTTCGCCATAAGCCTCTGCAGAAGGGGAAATCAATATGCTCGCTTGATAATATTCGCGAGCTTTTCCCCACAGCTGGTTTCTCATGCAAATTCTACCTAGACTCAATAACAACCGCGCATTAGCCGGTCGTGCCTTAAGCCAGTTCTCAGCAACTAACAGCTGCACTTGATTAGAATCATAATCGATTTGTGCAAACTGAATTACAAGAGCATTGCTCCAGTTTTTAGATAAAGCTGTTTCCAGAGCCTTGGCGGCGTCTATCTTTGCGCCAAGCTTTACCAACAACTCGCTATAATGTTTCACTATTTTTTCGTCTTCTCGATATTTGGCAGGGGATTTTTTCCAAATTTTACTGACTAATTCGAGCTGGTTTACCCTACTAGATTCATCAACACCCAGCTGAGACTTTGAGGACTCGGTTATCACATACAACTGTTCCATGAAAACCCGCTTTCTTATTTTCTCTGCCTCGGCCGCATCAATAATATTTTTTTTCTCTAACACTGGGACTAACTCATCTAGTTTCTGCCATTCCTGAAGCTTTACGTAAACCTCTTTAAGCAGTCTAAATACACCAACCTCTTTCGAACCACTATTTTTTATTTGCTCTAGAACTGCGAGACACTGCTCCAATTGATTCGACTTAAATAATAACTGCGCCTTTACGAATTGAATTGTTGATCCAGAGGATGGGTACTCGTCTTCTGCATCCGCTAGAGCCTTTGTCCAAGCGCCACGATCTTCAAGCTCATGAGCCGCATAGGCTGCAGCCAAAAAGTTAGCGACGTTTGAGTCAGCTTGTTTGGCGCCCCTTATTAACAAACCGTAAGCCAACTGCCAGTCACCTCGTGCGAACGCCAATAAACCTTCGACGCTTTTGGTACGCGCTCTGGATTTACGATTCACATTATAATTCTTACCAAGACTAACAAGACGAAATGGATTCAGCGCATAGATAAGTATTATTAATAGACGCAGTAACAAAATAATAAAGCCAACTGCCACCATAAGTGCGAACAGGCTTGTCTCAAAGGTGGTATTACCAAACGCAACCATGAGGTAGCCTGGGTCAGCTGGAAAGCCAGTGGTGAGATTAAGTGCAAGCGCCAGCACAGTTGCCAATAAGCTAAATATAAAGAGCTTTATCATCAGGAGGCTAACGCTCGGAAGAAGTTAACTGACGAATTAGCGTTAAAGACTCGCTAATTTCAGGCAGCACTGGGTTAATGTTGGTACTGCTAAGAATGACTAGCTCACTGGAAATTAGTTTTCCTGCAGTTGAGTCCATCACAGCATATCGCTCAAGCCAGTCACTGCTTTTCTTCAGGGCTTGTGCGTATACAGTCTGATCTTTCATTAACAGTGCAAGTTGACTTTGTTCTAACATTAGCTTGAGATTTTGCTTTATAAACTCACCCTGCTCAGAAGCCAAAATCGCATTAGGTGTTTGATCCCACTGCCGCCAAACAAAGACTGTACTTAAAAATTCTAGACTGGAAGTGATCAACTCGTTTGAAGTCGGTGTAGGCTGAACTCGCGTTGAATCATTGGCGCTATTGTTCTCAAAATTCTCGCGCATAGAATTCACTAAGTCGATGTTTTCCACTTCTTCAATCAAAGCACCGATACGCAGATACACGCCTTGGCGATCAAAAATATCAACGCTTCGAAGGCTAGTTAGATCATTGGCGATTGCCTGGCGTACGGCAAAAACTCTATTGCTCCCAGAGCCTAGCAGAGCGGCGTCCGCCGCCTCCATCATTGCTGCTGCAGCAGAAATGTCAGACTCAAGTTGTAGTTTTTGGTTAGCAATACCCAGAAGATAATCGGCTTCGAATATTTTCCATTCAAAGTCAGGAGAGCTGACAACGGATTGCTGCAGTGATTCTACGACATTAACTTTGTCAGCTATTCTGGCAATAGAAGCAATTTGATTTTCAATTTCAGTCCTTAACTCAGCAATTGCAGAGTCATCGACCGAAGCAGGCACCTGAGACTGAAGGTTAAGCTGCTGCACTTGCAGCTCAAAGCTTTCCAGCCTGCGAGTTTGTTGTTCTTGAACCTGTTGCAGCCGCTGGTTCTCAGAACGCACTGCCGCAAACTCTCCTGATGATAAGCGCATTTGGTAGGCAAGAAACCCCAATGCAGCCAACATCGCCAATCCCACGAAGACAAGCAGGAAGGCGCTGCCAATACTGCTCGGCCCCTTTGCTTTTACACGTGATGTTGCCGTGTTCTTTTTTGAAATTTCTTCCAAAACTTTCGCTGTTTCTGGTTGCTCAGCCACTTAAAAAATTTCCTTAGGTTTGTGTCGCTTCAGTGTCGGCTAATCGCCACAAGGCTGCAACGAATGCTTTATTACTAGCGCCTTCACAGTTAACAACAGCGGTAAATCCGCTCGCTCTGGCTTGTTCAGCAACGCGAGCAGAGGGAACTAACAAAATAAGACCAGAAAACTTGTCAAACTGCTCACCTAAATTGGTTTTAAGAATATCTACCGTCTCACTGCTATTAGCACTAAGCACGTTGACGTCAGCAGAGACTAGCTCGCGGGTAAAATTATCTTCAGAGTAAATACAACCCTGGCGGGTATAGACCTCGAAGTAGTCGACCGTGGCACCGCGCTCCCGCAGCGCTGATGCTAGAAGCTCCCTGCCTCCAATGCCTCTGAAAATAGCGACTTTACATCCAGCGACGTCCTGCAGAGCTCGCAAATTGAGAACATCTTCGCTGGTTACCCCAGTATCGGACTGAATAACCCCGCATGGCAATAATTCAGTCACTGCCTTAGCGGTACTTGGACCGATTGCAATGACCTCTAGTTCGACAGGAAACTGGGGCCAATAGCGGTCTATCCAATGACTGCCGTAATGCGCTGCATTGGTGCTAACGAAGATCGCAATGTCGTACTCTGCAAAATTTAGGATTTTGTTTTTGAGCTGATTTATCTGAACCTCAGACTTTAATTCTTCAATAGTCAGCATGGGTTTACTTAATGTCTTGGCACCTAAAGCCGCCAGTGCCTGGATAAGCTCGCCCTGCTGCTGGGCCGGTCTCGTCACCAGAACGGTGAGAGCACCAAGCGGGTTAACCCCAGGCCCTGAAACAAAAGTTATCTTTTTTTGACTCATTGAGAATCATCGACTGTGTTAAACGTATAATGAAGCTGCTGAGTGGCCAGCCTAATGAGACACAGAAGCCAGTATCTCGGCGGCACCTTGTGCCAGAAGATTATCCGCAACATCAATGCCCAGTGATTCGGCCTTACTGAGATTCGCCGAGTCCTCGTAGCGAAGGATTTTTGAGCCGTCCACCGCGCCTACCAACGCACGCAGCCAAAGAGTATCCCCTTGGATTTCTGCGAAACTCGCTATCGGCACCTGACACCCTCCTTGGAGCCTTAGGTTAACCGCTCTTTCAGCAATAACGCGGCTAGCCGTTTCATCATGATGTAAGCTGCGAATTAAATCGTGCGTGAGCGAATCGCCTACCCGGCATTCAATTCCAACAGCGCCCTGCCCGCCAGCAGGAAGGCAATCCTCGTAACTCAGTTTTTCTCGTATACGCTCACCCAGTTTCAACCTGATCAGACCTGCTGCCGCAAGGATAATTGCATCGTATCCGCCGGCATCTAATTTGCCCAATCGGGTGCCGACATTGCCTCGAAGGTCTAGCACGGTTAAGTCTGGGCGCAATTGCTTTAGTTGGCACTGCCTTCTCAGGCTTGACGTTCCAACAATCGCACCCTTGGGCAAACTCGCAAAAGAGCTATAGCTATTAGAAACGAAGGCATCAGAAGGATCCTCTCGTTCGCAGATTACAGCTAGCTCTAAACCTTCTGGGAATTCCATAGGCACATCTTTCATAGAGTGAACCGCAATATCTGCGTCTCCTCTTAACAAAGCATGCTCAAGCTCTTTAACGAAGAGGCCCTTGCCGCCAATTTTCGCAAGCGGCGAATCGAGAATCTTGTCCCCTTTAGTCGTCATCGTCACTAGTTCGACGACCAGTCCCTTGTTAGCTTTCTCTAAAGCATCTTTTACGAAATTAGCCTGCCATAATGCTAACGGGCTCTTTCGAGTCGCTATTTTAAGAATTTTTTCAGACATGAATTAAAAACAGCCTCTAGCCGGAGTTATTAGACGCTACTTTACGCCAAAAATAGGACTTTGTCTGAAAGTGTTAATAACACGGGCCTAAATTCCCAGCGCTTATTAACTAGCATTCTTCCTGTTATAGTTGCAGCCTAGGAAGGCCGGTGGCTGGCTCCATAAACACTCTTTTCCATGAGAACTCTTAACTGTAGGAACAGTTCCCGTAAGAGCAATTCCCGTAACAATAATTTCCGTAAGAACATTAGCTTAGGCAGGTAAAATGACAGAGCAAAGCAGCAATAACACCGACAGAATGTGGGGCGGCAGATTCAGTGAAACCACAGA
>JBLHVT010000054.1:0-22604 GCA_047628735.1 Glaciecola sp. | reverse complement strand
AGATCGATTAAACCCATTGCCAGAAATTGTTAAGTCAGAAGTTCAAGCGATACAGTGCCGGTAACTATGCTGATGGCGAGCTTTGCTCGGTGGTGATTGCTTCGCAATCGCTCGAACTAATACGTTCTCATCCCTCTTCCCCCGCCATCAAAGCTAGAGAAATTGGATGATCCTCGGTGTTTTTCGAGGCCAGAGATGTCGCGGATTCCATAAAGTGGCGGAGGAGGAGGGATTCGAACCCTCGGTGAGCTATTAACCCACGCTAGTTTTCAAGACTAGTGCATTCGACCACTCTGCCACCCCTCCACGACAGGGGCAGAATCTTACACCAATCACCGCCACAGTCAATATGGAGATTAGATGAATTTCTTTACGGTACCTATATGCGAAAATCATTGATTTTGGGCTTTTTACAGGTATTATCTGTTCTACTAAAGATGATAATAAATTCATCTAAAGCATTGAAATTTAAAGAGTCAATCCCGATATAGAGTAAATAAGCAAAAACAAACGTGCTCTGAAATTTACTTATAATTTTTGCTGGAGAAACAAATGAACGAAGTTGAATTAAATGTTGGACGAAGTCAGGAAGCAGCACTGTCTGTTAACAAAGTAGTTCGGAACACTTACATGCTGCTGTCGATGACTCTTGTGTTCAGCACTGTAACAGCCGTAGCTGCGATGGCTATGCAGCTTGGCCAAGGTGCCGGGTTTATCTTGTTGCTATGTGGATTTGGGATGTCTTTCGTTGTTAGAGCGACAGCTAATTCAAGCAAGGGTTTAATTGCTGTTTTTGTATTTGCAGGCTTAATGGGCGCCGCTCTAGGGCCGACTATTTCAGTTTACCTCGCCGCTTACACCAATGGCTCAGCAATCGTCGCGCAAGCCTTAGGCGGAACCGCATTGATCTTTCTATCTTTATCAGGCTATGCCCTTACGTCAGGTAAGTCTTTTAATTTTCTAGGGGGGTTTTTATTCACTGGCATGATGGTAGTGGTTGTCGCTATGCTAGCTAACCTTTTCTTGCAGATTCCGGCGTTAAGTCTGGCTCTGTCAGCTGGCGTGATCTTACTTATGTCAGGTTTTATTCTTTACGACACAGGCCGAATTATTAACGGCGGTGAGCGCAACTACATTATGGCGACTATTTCGTTATATCTAAGCATTTTCAATATATTTGTACACCTTTTACACTTATTAGGATCGCTTACTGGCAACCGTAACTAAGAAACAAAAACCAAGCAGTTTCAATGCGCCTCAGCTTAGCTGGGGCGTTTTTGTTTACACTGTCAGAAAATAGTACAGGATTATTGTTAACGTGAAATTTACAGTCGTAGTGCACTCGGCACCTTATAGCACTCAGGCAGCTGCAAGCGCATATAGATTTACCAAGGCCTTACTCGAACAAGGCCATGACGTATATCGGCTGTTTTTTTTCGGCGATGGCGTTCATAACACCTCCAAACTTACTGTGGTGGCTCAGGACGACACAAACTGGCAGCAACAATGGGATAAGCTCATCGAACTTCAAAACCTTGATTCAGTGGTCTGTGTATCCTCTGCAATCAAACGCGGAATTATTGATGAAGCAGAATCAGCTCGCCACGAACTCGACGCAGTTAGCTTGTCATCAAGCTCACAGATTGCTGGCCTGGGCCAGCTGATCGATGCGACGATCAATTCCGACCGTGTTATAAATTTTGGGTAAAGACTGTGCCAGAAACTAATTCTTCTAAAACAATCTCAGTGATTTCTAGGCAAGCCCCGTACGGGAGTAACCGAGCACATCAGAGCCTAGACATCGCGCTTGCTGCAGCGGTTTTTGAGCAGACCGTGAATTATATCTTTATAGGTGATGGTGTTTATCAGCTACTCGGAAATCAAAATGCCACCAGCATTCAATCAAAAACTCTCGTTAATGCCTTAGAAACTTTAGACCTCTATGGCATTGAGGGTGTGTACGTTGATAGCCAAAGCCTTACTGAAAGAAATCTCAAGCCGAGCGACCTATCTCTTGCCTCTAGTATTGTGTCTCGAGACGAAATTGCAAAAATAGTCCAATCATCAGGCAGCGTATTTAATTTATGAGCACCCTGCACACCTTAAGCAAAGCGCCATCTTTAGGTTTACTAGAAACGTGCTTAAGTATTATTCAAACCGGCGATGCTGTCCTTTTAATAGAAGATGGCGTTTATCATTGCCAGCAGCCTGCAGAACTATTAAAAAAGGCAGGAGTTAAGTTTTACTGCCTTCGGGAAGATCTTATTGCAAGAGGCTTAATTGACCGGAAGCTCGGCGCAATTGAAACTGTAAACACTCAAGGTTTTGTCGACCTCTGCGTTGCCCATGACGGCATTGTTAATTGGTTCTAATGTCTAAGAAGAACTCCATCTCAATTGGTGACAGAATCATCGACCTGGACAAAGAGGGCTATCTGCATAAGCTGGACGACTGGACAGAGAAAGTTGCTAATATGCTTGCTAAGCAGGAAGGTATTGACCTGCAGCAAACTCACTGGGATGTGATTCATTTGCTGCGTAGTTTCTACCGGCAGCATCAGGTATCACCGGCAAATCGTGCCTTGGTCAATCTTGTTAAAAGAGAACTTGGGCCAGAGAAAGGCAAAAGCGCCTACCTCATGGGCTTGTTTGGAGGCAGCCCAGCCAAAATTTGCAGTAAGATCGCTGGGCTCCCTAAACCTGATAACTGTTTATAAAAATAAGTAGGCTCTTATAAAGTAAGCAGCCATCAATCACGCCATGCCAAACTATCTCTTAAATCTACTACCCGACCAATAATAATTAACGATGGGGACACATAGTTCTCAAGCTTAGACTTTGCAACAATTGTACTTAAGGTAGCTTTAAGTGTGCGTTGCTCTACTCTAGTTCCCTGCTCTATTAACGCAATTGGCATTTCTTTAGACATTCCATGGGCAATCAATCGCTCACATATTGTCGGCAAAGCCAAAAGGCCCATATAGAAAACCAGCGTCTCTTGCTCGGAAATCATATTTTCCCAATTCATCTCAAGACTGCCATTTTTTAGGTGACCCGTTAGAAACCTAACCGACTGTGCGTGATCCCGATGGGTAAGTGGAATTCCGGCATACGCCGCGCAGCCAGATGCAGCGGTAATACCGGGTACCACTTGAAAAGGAATATTTTCTCTGGCCAGGCTTTCAAGTTCCTCGCCTCCCCTGCCAAAAATAAAAGGATCGCCGCCTTTTAGCCGCAACACACGCTTACCCTCTTTGGCAAGCCGCACCAGTATTTCGTTAATGCCTTCTTGCTCGACACTATGCTCCGAGCGCTGCTTACCGACATAAATCTTATCCGCATCAGCACGAACTTTTTGTAGAATCTGTTTAGAGACAAGCCTGTCATATAGCACGACATCGGCTTTGTACATTAACCTCAGTGCCTTTAACGTAAGCAGGTCGGGATCACCAGGCCCGGCGCCAACTAAATACACCTCACCCTGATTTGAATTTTCAATGCCGCTTTCCAGCTGTGCATCCATTTGCACTATGGCATTTTCTGTCTGGCCGCTATAAACAAGTTCGGCCACCTCGCTGTCCACAGCTTGTTCCCAAAATCGAAGGCGGTCGTCAAAACTTGCGAACCGGTCTTTCACGCGTTGACGGTAGCTTTGAAATAGCTTCGCTAGCTCACCAATATTGCCTGGCACTAAAGTTTCGTTTAATTCCTTAAGCTTTCTAATCAGAACAGGAGATGACCCAGAGCTTGAAATGGCAATTACGATTGGTGAGCGGTCGACAATGGATGGCACAATGAATGTGCATAAAGAGGGCTGGTCAACCACGTTTACTGGAATATTATTAAGTTTAGCGTCAACGCTTACCGCGGTATTTACCGCCAAATCGTCAGTGGCTGCAACGACTATTGCGGCATCTTCTAAGCATTCAGCGCTATAGGGCGCTAGAGAAATTGTGTAGCCGTTAGTCTCGCACAGCGTGCGCATATCATCAGAAACTGCTTCCGCTTGAATATGCAAGCTAGCGCCAGCTCGGCTAAGCAAGTTTGCTTTTCTAAAGGCAATTTCACCGCCACCTACAATCACACACTTCCTATCTCTGATACTCAAAAATATAGGCAGGCGCTCCATTATACGAGGTACTCTAACCCGTTCATATAGGGTTTCAAGACGGCAGGTATTTTGATTCGCCCATCTGCTTGCTGATAGTTTTCAAAGATAGCAACCAAGGTTCTGCCAACGGCTAGACCGGAGCCATTTATGGTATGAACGAATTCCGTATTACCCGAGTCCGGATTACGCCATCTGGCTTGCATACGCCTAGCTTGAAAATCAGTGCACACACTGCAAGAAGATATTTCACGGTAGCAGTCCTGTGAAGGCAGCCATACTTCAAGGTCGTATGTTTTAGCCGAAGCAAAACCCAGGTCACCGCCGCAGAGTAAGACTTTTCGATAAGGCAGCTCCAGCTGCTGCAGTATTTTTTCCGCATGTCCGGTGAGTTCTTCCAAGGCATCAAATGAGTTGGCAGGCTTAACAATCTGAACTAATTCTACTTTCTCAAATTGATGCTGACGGATCATGCCCTTAGTGTCTTTACCATAACTGCCAGCCTCTGAGCGAAAGCATGGCGTATGACTTGTAAACTTCATCGGTAATTCAGATTTCTCGATGATTGTATCTCTAACCAAATTTGTCACTGGCACTTCAGCTGTGGGGATAAGATAGTACTCTTGTTCGCCCTGGAGCTTGAATAAATCTTCTTCGAACTTTGGCAGTTGACCAGTCCCTTTCAATGACTCCTTGTTAACCATGTAGGGCACGTTCAACTCGGTATAGCCATGCTCGTCAACATGAGTATTTAACATGAACTGGGAAAGCGCCCGGTGCAGCCTTGCGGTACCACCCTTCATTACCGCGAAGCGAGAACCGGTTAACTTGGCAGCATCTGCGAAATTCAAACCCTGGCTAAGTTTTTCACCAAGCTCGCCATGATCTTTAATCTCAAAGTCGAATGTGGCGGGAGTGCCCCATTTAAGTATCTCTTCGTTGGCTGATTCATCCAGCCCTTCTGGCACAGAGTCATCAGGAACATTGGGGACCCCCATCAGGTAGTCATTAAATTCGTCTTGGAGTTTACCTAACGCTTCTTTCTTATTTTCCAAATCGCCTTTGATGCTGTCCATTGAACTTAAAATTTCGCCGATGTCTTCTCCTGCAGCCTTGGCCTTACCTATAGCTTTAGAACGCTGGTTGCGCTCGTTTTGCAGCATTTCTGTTTCTTGCTGCAAGGCCTTTCTTTGGGCATCTAATTTTGCGATCAGCGCTGTGTCTAGATTAAATTTTTTGGTTTTTAATTTAGCCGCTATCGCGTCTGGCTCTGTACGAATCCATTTCGGGTCTAACATGGAAATTTCCTGATTATAGGTTCAGCTGGTTAGTAGTTAAGTTTTGTAAACGCTTTATATTGGCTAAAAAAATAGCCGTGCTGCATGAATTCCGGCAAACACTGCAATCAAGCAAACAAACACACTTGAGGCAGTGTAAATAAGGGCAGTATTGTAATGGCCTTGCTGAAACAACAAAAGCGCATCAAGAGAGAAAGTTGAGAATGTCGTAAACGCGCCAAGAAAACCAACCATAACAATGGGCCGCCATTGATCCTGCAGCTGTACTTTCTCTGCAAAGAAGATGAACGCGACTCCGATCAGAAAGGAGCCGGCAACGTTCACCACAAAAATTCCCATTGGAAACTGCGAATTAGCAATATTGTTTACATTAGCAGCGAGCCAATAACGGCTCATAGCACCAAGGGCGCCGCCAATTGCTATCGATAAGTAGAGTGTCATTTTGGTTCAGTTCGTCAGCCTGAGCGGTCGCTGTGCATCAACGTCTAGCATGCTTCGTGGATGGCGCAGCGTAGTTTTATTGTTCGCAGTTATTGTTGGCAGTTATTGTTTATAGCTGTTTTCAATGACTTCTATTCCGGCTGGCGCATCGAAAGTAAAAACCTCATCGTCGATAAAGCCATTAATCGTGACATCGCCGAAATTCCAAACTGTTCGCTCGCCATTTTTACTGTCCATTGTGATGGACTCTAGTTTGCTCTGGGCAAATCCAATAGCAATACTGGAGTAGATGTTGTCCGACTGCAGAGGCGTTAGCCTAAAGCGTGGGAAGTCAGCTGAGCTTCCCTCATCTTCAGCTATCGAGTATTCCTCTTGCAGATTAGCAGTGCGCCCGCTCAGGAGTTGTGCAGCCAGCTCTGACTGATCAGTTGCCCAGTCTTCGACGACAACCTGATCTAAATCAGGCTGGTAGTTCCACAGCTTTATCCCATTAGTCACAATCAGCTCTGGAAAAGGCTCTAGTGTTTCCCAGTAAAAACCGTCTGGCTTTTTTAACAGCATTTTGATTTTGCTTTCTTCTAACACCCCACCGTCTGATTCTACGATAAGCTGCAGAACATCCGCCGACAGTGTTTGAATACCTGATAATAAAGAATCAAGGTCATCAATAGCGCAGCTGTAGGCTGACAGCGAGTAAAGCGTAGATAAAGCCGACAGAGCTACTATCGAAATAAGCTTACCTCTTGGCACTGAATTTACCTTTTAAGTGATTCATTGAAATTACCGTGCTGACTAATCGCGTGGTGCTGGCGGCGCAAGCACTTCACGAGACCCATTGTTACCCATCTCTGATACTACCCCAGCCGCTTCCATCGATTCAATCATCCTCGCCGCTCGGTTATAGCCAATACGCAGCTTCCTTTGAACTGCTGAGATTGAGGCCTTGCGGGTCTCGGTTACAAATTGAACGGCCTCATCATAAAGTGCATCGCTTTCTTCTTCGCCATCGCCAAATGAGCCCCCTGCCCCATCAGACTCGTCAGAAACCCGGGTGATGGAGTCGATATAAACAGGTGTGCCTCTTTCCTTCCAGTCGGCCACCACCCTGTGCACTTCTTCATCACTAACAAAGGCACCATGAATTCGAGTTGGAACTCCGCCACCGGGAGGAAGAAATAGCATGTCCCCGTTCCCAAGAAGCTGCTCCGCGCCGCCTTCGCCCAAAATAGTTCGTGAATCAACTTTCGATTGCACCATAAAAGAAAGGCGAGTCGGAATATTCGCTTTAATCAAACCAGTTAGAACATCTACCGAAGGTCGCTGGGTGGCAAGGATTAAGTGAATGCCTGCAGCACGGGCTTTTTGAGCGATACGAGCAATTAACTCCTCAACTTTCTTGCCTACCACCATCATCATGTCAGCCAACTCGTCAACAATCACGACAATGCTTGGCAGCGCTTCTAACTCTGGGGCTGATTGGTCATCTTGCAACAGCGTCGGATCGGCCTTCCAAATAGGGTCAATAATCGGCTGTCCTGCTTTCTTGGCATCTTCGACCTTCTTGTTAAAGCCAGCCAAGTTCCTCACACCTAGAGCCGACATCAATTTATAGCGCCGCTCCATTTCCGCCACACTCCAACGCAGGCCGTTCGCTGCATCTTTCATATCGGTAATAACGGGGGTTAAAAGGTGAGGAATTCCATCGTAGACTGAAAGCTCGAGCATTTTAGGGTCTATCATTATCATCCGAACATGTTCGGGCGTAGATTTAAAGAGCAGGCTCAAGATCATCGCGTTGATACCAACAGATTTACCAGAGCCGGTAGTACCGGCAACCAGCAAGTGCGGCATCTTCCCTAAATCGACTATCACCGGTTTACCGACAATATCGTGGCCAAGGGCCATGCTTAACGGCGAAGATGAGAGATCAAAATCAGGTGAGCTCAAAACTTGACTGAACTGTATAGTTTCTCTCTTTTCATTGGGAATTTCGATACCTATGACGGTTTTGCCAGGTATTACTTCAACAACGCGCACAGATACAATCGCCAAAGATCGGGCCAAATCTTTAGCCAGGTTGGTTATCCGGCTTACTTTGACGCCAGGGGCCGGCTGAACTTCAAAGCGAGTAATCACGGGGCCCGGGTTTACTGCAGTAACTTCAATCTCGATTCCAAAGTCTTTCAATTTGAGCTCAAGCAATTTGGACATGGCTTCTAATGATTCTTTAGAAAACCCTGAGTCATTGGTCTCATGCCATGCATCTAGCAAACCTATGGGGGGCAGCTCTTTGACTGAAGAGGTTGTGAACAGAGTCCCCTGCCGCTCTTTTTCTACTCGCGGACTTTTCTCCACCTTTTTAGTAGACAGCGTCTTAATCGTCGGTGGCACACGCTTCTTCTCTTTCTCGATATGAATATCGAGAACTTTCTTTCGAGAGGCTAATCGCTCCTTCGCCGCTACCGCTAGTTTGCGCTGTTCAACCCACTTATCTACCTTGGCAATAGTGCCTGATATCAGTCGCAGTGTTGCTGCGCCCACTTTATCGATAAACTCTAGCCAAGAAATTGCTGCGGTAATTGTCAACCCAAACAGAAAGGTAGCAAAAAGAACTAAGGTAGTTCCGAGCACGGCAAGTACCGGTGTGCTCAAGTCGGCAACCAATGCTCCGAGCATCCCCCCCGCCATATAAGACGCATCGTCCGCAACCTCAAAGTGGAGCGTGGCTAAACCGCAAGCGGAAACAACCAAAAGCATCAAGCCTAGGGTTTTAAAACCAAACAGCGCCCAAGAAAAGCCTAAAGATTCAGTTTTACCTCTTAAAGACTCAGATATTTTGTAGGCCAGAAAGGCCGGAAATCCGTAAGCTAAGTAGCCTACTAGGTGCAATAGTATGTCGGCGACCATTGCGCCAGAAGTCCCCACCGCATTTGAGACTTCAGTGCTGGACCCCGTTGTCATGAAGGCAGGGTCACCGGGCGAGTAGCTCAGCAGCGCAATCAAAATAAATATAGCGAGCAAGAAGTAGGCAATAAGGGCGCCCTCTTTACTTAAACGCTGGACAACAGTGTCGACTTCGGAATCTGACTTGGGTTTTATCATTGTGGTATTTTTCAATTTATTCAATCACCTGCACTTAGTTTATACGAACGATTCTAGAAAAGTTAGAGGTGAATTTAAGACCCAGCGCAACTTACCCAACATTTCTTTAGAAAATAACGCTCATAGTTTCAATTACATTCAACTGTTATCGGGCAATTTCTACTGAGTATTAAGCGCTTAAGCCAATTAGAGAAAAGAATTTTAGGTACAATGCCTACTATGCACTTTAATTCAAAGAATTAGCCTACACATAGATGAGAGTAACTTCTCAATCGATTACACATCAGGATATTTTTATGACCGACGTACAACACCACAAGCTCATCATCCTAGGTTCTGGCCCTGCCGGATATACGGCCGCTGTTTATGCTGCGCGCGCCAACCTCGACCCCGTGATGATCACTGGGATGGTCCAAGGTGGTCAACTCACAACAACAACCGATGTCGATAACTGGCCGGGGGATGTCGAGGGCCTGCAAGGTCCAGACCTAATGGAGCGTATGAAGGATCATGCAGAAAAGTTTGATACTGAAATCATATTTGACCATATTAATGCCGTCGATTTAAGTAAACGGCCCTTTATGTTAGTCGGGAACGACGTGAGTTATAGCTGCGATTCACTAATTATAGCCACCGGTGCCTCAGCCCAATATTTAGGCCTTGAATCGGAAACTGCATTTATGGGCAAAGGGGTAAGCGCCTGCGCTACCTGCGATGGTTTTTTCTATCGCAACAAGCCCGCCGTTGTAATTGGCGGAGGCAATACAGCTGTGGAGGAGGCGCTTTACCTTTCTAACATTTGCTCTCATGTAACCTTGGTCCATCGCCGCGATAGTCTTCGAGCCGAAAAAATTCTGCAGAAGAAGCTGTTCGAGAAAGTTGATGAGGGGAAGATGACTATTTTATGGAATCACACGCTTGATGAAGTAACCGGCGACAACATGGGCGTGACCGGCGTTAACCTTAGACATGCTGCAAGCAATGAAATGACATCTTTGACAGTAGATGGCGTCTTCATCGCTATCGGCCACATTCCTAACTCTGACATTTTTCAAGGTCAGCTAGAAATGAAAAATGGCTATGTGGTTGTCAATACTGGCCTTGGCGGCAATGCAACCGAGACAAGCGTGCCCGGCGTTTTTGCCGCTGGCGATATCGCGGACCAAGTCTATCGGCAGGCTGTAACTAGTGCTGGGTTTGGCTGTATGGCCGCGCTGGATGCCGAGAAATTTCTCGACGTCTGATCTTCTTTCCATTTATGCATGCAACACATGTGAGTTTCCATGCCTGTCATATGGTTAGAGCCAGAAGTTATCGAATTTCCTCCAGTTGAATGGGCTCTGGAGGATCCCGATGGCCTGCTAGCCGCTGGCGGGGAGCTGTCAGTACCTTGGCTTGTCCACGCTTACAGACACGGCATTTTCCCTTGGTACGAAGAGGGACAGCCTATACTCTGGTGGAGTCCTAATCCCCGCATGGTTTTATTTCCTAAGGAGTTGAGAGTGTCACGTAGCTTGGCGAAACTACTTCGCAAACAGCACTTTAAAGTAACCTTCGACACTAGTTTCGACGAGGTCATTCAAGCCTGTGCAGAAACCCGAGCAGATGCTGCAGGGACTTGGATTACCGAAGATATGCAAGCTGCCTATGGCAATTTATTTGACGCGGGTATCGCTCATTCGGTTGAGGTATGGGAAGACAATCAGCTGGTGGGTGGCCTTTATGGGATTGCTCAAGGCAAGGTTTTCTTTGGCGAGTCTATGTTCAGCAAAACAAGCAACGCCTCCAAGGTTGGCTTTGCCTATCTAGTTAAACAGTTAGCGATTTGGGGGTTTGAGCTAGTGGACTGCCAGGTCAGCAGCGAACATTTGATATCGCTGGGTGCCGTTGAAATATCCCGCAAGCAATTCGGAGCTTATTTAGAGCGTTATATTGATTCAAATACCACTTGCGAACAGTGGCAATTCCAGTCAGATTTAATGACCTAAGCTCAACTCATATTAATTTAAATTAGCCGTATAAATGACATCCAATTCGAAATCCAAAGCTTTAAATTCTGTACGCTTATTCAGAACGGCGCCCCACCCCTGCAGTTATAAATCTGACCAAATTGCAGCAACAGTATTCGTCGACCCAGACCTCGCTATTGATAAAAGTATTAACAGTAAGCTCAGCGAATTAGGCTACCGGCGTTCCGGCGCACATCTCTATCGACCTGACTGCGAAAACTGCTCAGCCTGTATGTCCTGTCGTATACCTGTCGACGAATTTGTCTTTAAGCGGCGCCACCGTAAAGTATGGAAGGCTAATCAAGATTTGGAATTTGTTGAATGTACCGATCTCACCGGAGATGAGCCCTATGCGCTGTATCAGCGCTACATAAATGATCGCCATGATGATGGGGACATGTACCCTGCCACTACAGAGCAGTTTGAAGCTTTTATTAAAACAAAGACGGTTGATACCCGGTTTTTAAAATTCTATCTGGACCAGAAGCTCGTCGCCGTCAGCGTCACCGATTTATTAGAGCAAGGCTTATCAGCGGTATATACGTTTTTCGACCCTGCTCAGGCCAAGCGATCTTTAGGTGGCTACGCAATTCTATGGCAGGTCAAAATGGCCCAAGACTTGAATCTGCCTTATCTATTTTTGGGGTATTGGATTAAAGATTGTCAGAAAATGGAATACAAGAGTAACTACCGCCCTCTCCAACTCCTTGTCGATGGGCGCTGGGTTGCGGTTAATTAGTTGTTTGTGCTTTGCTTATCTAGCGAAAATCCGGCACAATGCGCCCGCGATTAAAGACCTAGAGGTTGTTTGTTAGATGCCAAAAGAAGATCAGATTGAAATGGAAGGCGAAGTCGTAGACACGCTTCCTAACACCATGTTTCGCGTGAAGCTTGAAAACGGCCATATAGTGACGGCTCATATTTCTGGAAAAATGCGCAAGAACTACATTCGCATTCTTACCGGGGATCAGGTTCGAGTCGAACTTACTCCCTACGACCTGACAAAAGGTCGCATCACCTACAGGGCACGTTAAGTAGGACCTAGCCCATAGAGCCTCAAAAACTACATAGAAGTTCAAAAGCCACTGAATAAAATCAGTGGCTTACAGGGTTAATCTCGAAAAGCAATTAACTCTTAGTTTTACTTAGGTCGCGTTTTTCCTGCTTCTTACGGCCTTTAACGTCCAGCTTAATACCATTGGCATCGGTAGAAACAAAAACTTCGCCGCCGTTGTCCGCCAGCTCTCCAAACAATATATCCTCAGCTAGGGCTTTCTTTAATTCCTCTTGAATTAATCTAGCCATAGGGCGCGCACCCATAGATTCGCTGTAGCCATTTTCGACAAACCAATCCACTGCAGAATCATCAAGATGAAGCTGAACATTCTTATCGTCTAGTTGAACCTGCAGATTAACGATAAATTTGTCTAGCACAGTGCGGATAGTCTTTGGATTGAGACTTCCAAACTGAACTATGCCATCTAACCTATTTCTGAATTCCGGGCTAAACGACTTTTTGATTATCTCCATGCCATCGGCAGAGTGGTTTTGCTCAGTAAAACCGATGGAAGAGCGCGACATTTCTTGGGCGCCTGCGTTAGTAGTCATGACCAGAATAACGTTCCTGAAATCTGCTTTACGGCCGTTGTTGTCGGTAAGCGTGCCGTGGTCCATCACCTGCAACAGCAGATTAAAGACATCAGGATGTGCTTTCTCTATCTCATCTAACAACAAGACACAGTGAGGGTTTTTAGTAACAGCTTCTGTCAATAAACCGCCCTGATCAAAGCCAACATAGCCCGGGGGCGCGCCAATTAAACGCGAAACAGTATGTCTCTCCATATACTCAGACATATCAAATCTAACCAGCTCAATCCCCATGATCTTGGCGAGCTGCTTGCTGACTTCTGTTTTACCAACCCCAGTTGGGCCAGAGAACAAAAATGAACCGATTGGCTTCTCACCCTCATTAAGCCCTGCTCTGGATAACTTGATTGCGGTCGACAGCGATGAGATTGCTTTGTCTTGGCCAAACACAACCATTTTCAGATTAGGCTCCAGGCTCTTCAGTGACTCCACATCTGAATTCGATACATGTCTCGGTGGAATACGCGCGATTGCAGCAACTACCTTTTCTATATCGGACGCCTGAATCAGCTTCTTGCGCTTGCTCGCCGGCTGAAGGCGCTGAAACGCGCCAGCCTCATCGATTACATCGATAGCTTTGTCGGGCATGAAACGGTCATTAATATAGCGCCCAGCAAGCTCAGAAGCCGCCCGCAGCGCCTTATCACTGTAGCGAAGATCATGATGCTCCTCAAAACGTGACTTTAGGCCCTTTAATATTTTATAGGTGGTATCAATATCTGGCTCGTCTACATCGATCTTTTGAAAGCGTCTGGACAGCGCACGATCTTTCTCAAAAATTCCTCGGTACTCTTGATAGGTGGTTGAACCCAAGCAGCGCAAATCGCCTGATGTAAGAACAGGTTTCAATAAATTAGAGGCATCCATAACTCCACCAGATGCAGCTCCAGCGCCAATAATCGTATGTATTTCGTCGATAAACAATACAGAGTTTTCAATCTTCTTTAGCTCAGACAACAATGCTTTGAAGCGCTTTTCAAAGTCACCGCGATATTTTGTACCTGCCAACAAGGCGCCTAAATCGAGCGAGTATATGACGCTGTTGGCCAAAATCTCTGGCACCTCACCATCAACAATCTTTTTCGCTAGACCTTCTGCAACTGCTGTTTTACCCACACCAGATTCACCGACTAAAAGTGGGTTGTTCTTTCTTCTGCGCGAAAGCACTTGAATCACCCGTGTAACTTCTTCTTCTCGGCCAATAAGCGGATCTATCCTGCCCTGCTCAGCTTCTGCATTTAAATTAGTTGCAAAATTCGCCAGCGGGCTGCTGCCGCCCTCTGCGCCGCTTTCTTCCTCAGCCTGCTCGGGCGAGCCTTCATTGTCTCCAGCATGACCAGGGATCTTCGAGATGCCATGAGTAATAAAGTTCACAACATCAATGCGAGCAATATCCTGCTGCTTTAGAAAATAGACTGCCTGACTTTCCTGCTCGCTGAAGATTGCCACTAGCACGTTAGCGCCGGAAACTTCTCGCTTGCCTGAAGATTGGACATGAAAAACCGCACGCTGAAGCACTCGCTGAAAGCCTAGCGTGGGCTGGGTTTCTCTGGCATTTTCAGATTCCGGTATTAATGGAGTGGTTGCGTCTACAAAGTCCATCAGCTCACCGCGCAGGCGACCGAGGTCGCAGTCGCACGCAAGCAGCACACTCGACGCCACCTCGTTATCCAGCAGAGCTAGCAATAAATGCTCTACTGTCATGAATTCATGGCGCTTTTTCCGCGCACCCTTAAATGCGTAATTCAGGGTCGCTTCTAAATCTTTACTTAACATAGCCTGCCTTTGAGTTAATCAGATCAATCTGATCAAGATAATTATCCGTCGACTTCCACTGAGCAAAGTAAGGGCTGCTCACATTCTTTGGAATAATCGTTGACTTGAGCCGCTTTGGTTTCAGCGACATCTTTACTGAACACCCCACAGACTCCTTTGCCTTCGGTGTGCACCTTGAGCATCACATGCGTCGCCTTCTCCGCATTCATGCTGAAATATGAACGCAACACATCAATGACAAACTCCATTGGGGTGTAGTCATCATTTATTAACACCACTTTGTATAACGGTGGTCTTTTTAATTGTGGCTTCTCGGTTGTAGCCGCAAAGCCGGTATTATCGTCTTCACCTTCATCTTCCCGAGAACCAATGGGTCCCATCGGTAAGTTGGTCATCTTTAAGTCTAGTAGATGTTTGTTGTGCATACTCATAAAAAGAACGTCTAAAAAAGGAATTTGTTTCGAAAAACTTGAAAGATTATTTTGCGTCAGATGGCGCATTAATAAAAGGGTTTTATCTCTCGAACTTTAGCGCGAAAAAAATCTCCGCAGCTTTATAAGTGGGGATTTATCTTACCATTTCAAGGCCTTCCAACGGTCAATTAGCGCATCTAATAAGACAAACGGTTTTGACAATGATGTGTCTTTCGTGTAAGTGTTGAAGTTAGGTGAGCATGACTCACACTAAAAACTATAAAAAATAATAAGAAATATGGAGTTAGCCTATGAGTACCGGGCAAGTAAAATGGTTCAATAACGCAAAAGGGTTCGGATTTATTCTGCCGGACGGTGGCGGAGACGATCTCTTTGCACACTATTCAGCTATCGGAATGGATGGCTACAAAACTCTCAAAGCTGGCCAATTGGTCACTTTTGACACGGTCGAAGGCCCCAAAGGCCTTCACGCTGCAAATATTCATGCCGCGCAAGATAGCTCAGAAGAAGCAGGCATCGAGGGCGCAGCTGCTCAGGAAAGTGTTGAGCGGTCAATGGAACCTTTGGTAGAGCCATTAGTAGAGCCTTTGGAAGAGCCTCAAGCAGAACCTTTGCTAGAACCTTCAATCGAGCCGTCCGAGCGAGAATTAAGTTTAGCCAGCGCCTAGCCACTTACTTTGTGGTTTTGCATAAACAGTTATGATGAGTAGTTGTTAGTATCCGAAATAACTCCTTTCTAAACTCGTTGCGTTATAACGGCTAAACAGATTCCAAATTGAATGCTACAGTCATAGGTTACTAATGACTGTAGCGTTCAACCACTTCTATGCTCTATAAAAAGTACTTCAATAAATGCCTCGTATAATACTCTTCAACAAGCCATTCGGAGTGTTATCTCAGTTTACCGGGGATCAGCAAGAAAACACTTTAGCCCACTACATCCAACACAAGGGCTTCTATGCCGCAGGTCGGCTCGACAAAGATTCCGAAGGCCTACTCCTACTGACAGATGACGGCAAGCTCCAGCAGCAAATAAGCAATCCGAAATATAAAAAACCCAAGGTCTATCTAGCGCAGGTCGAGGGGCTTGTGACAGAAGAAGCTCTTTCTATGCTGAGATCTGGGGTGAACCTTAAGGATGGCAGTACGTTACCTGCAAAAGCAAAGGTAATAGATGAGCCTAAATTATGGAAGCGCGCCCCCCCTATTCGCGAACGTCAGAACATTCCAACAAGCTGGATAGAGCTCACTATTAGAGAAGGTAAGAATCGTCAGGTCAGGCGAATGACAGCAGCAGTAGGCTTTCCTACTTTAAGATTGGTACGAGCTAGCATTGGAGACTGGAAACTTGATGGCCTGCAACTAGGCAAATTCAGAATTATTGAAGATAGCGCCGAGACTTGAGCAGTGCGGCTGCACTGTTCATAAACAAACTTAAACTCTAGCCTAAACCATGGCCTAAACTCTTGGCCCAAGCAAAAGTTCAGCCAACAACAAATTCACCGACAGCCATCTACTAATTTTGACTAATTATCCACATCCCATTTTTTAATAGCAGCCGCATCACTTGCCCTGCTGGCGATCCATCGTGAGCCATCTTCACTCTTCTGTTTCTTCCAGAACGGCGCATGGCTTTTAAGATAATCCATTATAAACATAGCCGACTCAAAAGCGGCATGTCGATTAGCGCTCGCTGTGCCTACAAACACAATTTGCTCTTTAGGGCCGAGCTCGCCGACCCGGTGGATAATACGAGTGGCAAGCAAGGGCCATCGCTGCGAGGCCTGCTCTGTAATATCTTCTAAGCAGCGCTCTGTCATACCGGGGTAATGCTCCAAAAAAAGACCGCTCACCACATCGCTAGCCGACTCGGAGGTATCATAAATCTCCCTAACCAATCCGCTAAACGTGACAATCGCGCCTGGGTCCCCAGCCCTAACACGCAAACTTTCGTACTCATGGCTAATATCAAAATCCTGCTTTTGCACACTTATCACACTATCCACCTGTCATAGGCGGGAAAAACGCCACTTCATCATCATCAGCCAAAATATAGCTTCTCCCAACAACTGTTTGATTTACTGCGACTAATACCGAAGGCGTTGCCTCTATCATGACTGAAAATTTTGATTCAGTCCGAGTCAGCAAAGCTATTAATTCAGCAACGCTGGGGCTGCCCGCCAGTTCCAATTGCTGCCCTTCTACCCCAAGCCGCTCTCGGACACTGGCAAAATAGCGGATATCCAGCTTCATGAGGCTTCGCTTGTTTTGATGTAATGTCCGCTGCGACCGCCCATCTTTTCTTGTAAGCAGATAGAACCAATAATCATGTCTTTATCAACGGCCTTACACATGTCGTATATTGTTAATGCACTTATGGAGACAGCTGTAAGTGCCTCCATCTCGACGCCAGTCTGGCCGCTAACCTTACAGCGTGATCTTATATTTATGCTATTAGTGCTTGAATCTAAATCAAATTCTACATCTATCGATGTCAGCATTAGAGGATGGCATAACGGAATAAGGGTCGAGCATGATTTAGCTGCCTGTATTCCCGCGATTCGGGCGACGGCTAATACGTCCCCCTTTTTATGGCCGCCTGCCGCGAGCAATTTAAAGGTGTTCTGCGCCATGGATATACGCCCGCTGGCCAGCGCCACGCGCTCTGTAACAGCCTTGCTGCCAACATCAACCATCTTGGCATTGCCGGATTCATCAATATGACTCAATTCATTCATAAGGTAGGTTTTCATCCTTAGCTTAGGTTTTGTGGTGTTAGATTTGATCGCACGTGTAGTTAGACGTTACAGAATATTCATTATCACCGTTTACGGCCTGAATCTAAAGTAGATTAAGCAAGCTGCTGCTCTAGATAAAAACCTCACTAAAACGAGCTAAACAATTGATCCAATAGGGTCATAAGAGCTAGCATTGACAATTTAGGGTGCTTCCTTGACTGAATATCCGCACATTACCGTCGCCACCATCATCGAGCGTGATGGTAAGTTTTTAATGGTAAAAGAGCGATCCGCTGGATTAATGGTTTATAACCAGCCTGCTGGCCACTTGGAATTAGGTGAAACCTTAATGGAAGCGGCTATTCGTGAGACCTTGGAAGAAACCGCTTGGAAAATAGAACTAACTGCCTTTTTGGGAATTTATCACTTCACATCAAAAGCTAATGGCATTACCTACGTTAGGCATTGTTTTATTGGCAACGCTCTCGAGCACCTTGTTAATTCTGCCCTAGACCCCGATATTGAAGAAGCTTTGTGGATGAATTTGGACACTTTGCTACAGCAAAAAAACAATCTAAGAAGCCCTTTAGTGCTAGCAGCAGTTCAAGACTACCTAGCGAAACCACATTATCCTTTATCACTGATAAGTCCTTGTTATGAATAGGTTAGATAGCAGAGAAAATACGAACGCTGGCAGCAATGTCATTGTCGGCATGTCAGGAGGAGTAGACTCCTCGGTTGCGGCTCACCTGCTCATTGCCCAAGGTTATCAGGTCTCAGGCCTGTTCATGAAGAACTGGGACGAAGACGACGGCACCGAGTACTGCACAGCGAAAGAAGACCTTGCCGATGCACAATCTGTGTGTGATAGCCTAGGCATAAAGCTGCATACAGCAAACTTCGCTGCCGAGTATTGGGATAACGTGTTCGAACACTTCCTGCAAGAGTATAGAGCCGGAAGGACGCCTAACCCCGATGTGCTATGCAATAGAGAAATAAAATTTAAGGCATTTCTGGAGTACGCGCTTTCCTTAGGTGCTGATTTCATTGCAACCGGCCATTACGTTCGAAAACAAGAAGCAGCAGGGGCTACTCAACTTCTTAAGGGACTTGATGCTAATAAAGATCAGAGCTACTTCCTTTGCGAGGTGAATGAGCAGTGCTTGGCAAGAAGTTTGTTTCCAATAGGCAGCCTTCCTAAAGTTGAAGTACGCCAGATAGCAGCTCAACTCGAATTGAAAACCCATGACAAAAAAGACAGTACCGGTATTTGTTTTATAGGGGAACGTAAGTTTAAGGACTTCCTCGAACAGTATCTCCCTGCTCAGCCTGGCAAAATCCAAACCCGAGAAGGTGAAATTTTAGGCGAACATGCAGGACTCATGTATTACACCTATGGCCAAAGACAAGGCTTAGGCATTGGCGGCCAGCGAAAACACGGAGAGGAGCCTTGGTATGTTGTCGACAAAAACCTCGACGATAACATTTTAATAGTGAGCCAAGGCAATGAAAGTAAAGAGCTATTCTCATCAGGACTAGTTGCTTCTGCACCGGCTTGGATTAATAAAGCCGGGCCTCAGTTGCCTTTACAATGCCAAGCTAAAGTCCGCTATCGTCAAGCAGATCAAGAATGCAGCGTTAAGAATCTTGCTAGCGGTCAAATAGAAGTCAGCTTTAGCGAGCCTCAGCGAGCAGTTACACCTGGACAGTACATCGTTTTTTATCAACAAGATCGATGTCTAGGAGGAGCAATCATTGAACACTTCACAGACTAGCTATTCCTCTTGGGAGCAAGAGATCATCGCTCTAGCGGCGGTTGCCCAATGTGCGGCGATGGTGGACAAACTCGCTACCAAAGGCGAGGCAGATCCGCGCCAGCTTGCTACGAGTGTGAACCCGCTGCTGGTTCTCGACCCACCCTCCTTTTCTGATATATATCCAAATCTTACAAACTTAAGCTATGGCTTTAGGACATTGCAGGATGCGTTCAGTAATAACCGCCCTAATTCTAATTCAGCGGTTCTACGTTACACCTTAGGGCTTTTGCATATCCGCGGCAGTCTAGAAAGAAATAAGCCCATGCAAGGCCAGATTCGAGACACGCTCGCCAGCATAGGCTTCCTCGATGGTGAAGAAGTTAGTGGATTGAGCTCAGTCGACGATATTGATCAGGCACTTAAGCACGAACACGATAAGCTTATTATAGGACAGCTGGCCGAGCTCTATCAGGATACAATCAGCACCCTAAGCTACCGTATTCAAATACAAGGAAAAGCTGAGCATCTGAAAAACGAAGAGATCGCAAATTCAATTAGAGCTGTTTTGCTGAGTGGCATCCGCTCAGCAGTGCTATGGCGCCAACTCGGTGGCAGGCGCTGGCGGCTACTGATCTACCGAAACAAAATTTGTGACACCGCCACACATATCCGAAAAAAACTACTACATTCAATATAGCTATTAATCAGTAAGGTGAAGCTTTATTGAAAGGTAATAGATTAAAAAATACAAACCGACACTACTAGGTAAAATCGATGGAAAAAAATTCTTTAAACGCCCTAACCGCCATCTCACCCCTAGATGGAAGGTACCGAAACAAAAGTGCAGACCTTGCGGATTATTTTAGCGAGTTTGCCTTGATTCGCTATCGCGTGTTGGTTGAAGTGAAGTGGCTGCAAAGCTTGGCCGCCAACTCAGGTATTCCAGAGCTTGCCAATTTCGATGATGCCGAGAACACGCTGCTCAACGGCCTAGTGGATGACTTTGGGCTCGACGATGCCACACGCGTAAAAACCATTGAATCTACCACTAATCATGATGTGAAAGCCGTAGAGTACTTTATTAAAGAAAAGCTTCAAGACCATGAAAGCCTTACCAATAGGCTTGAATTTGTTCACTTCGCCTGCACCTCCGAGGATATTAACAATCTTGCTTATGCCCTTATGCTTAGAGATGGCAGGAACAGCGTAATGATCCCAATGATGGAGAAGCTAATTGCGGCACTTGCCGAGCTGGCGACGGAGTTTGCCGACCAACCTATGCTATCGCGCACACATGGTCAGCCGGCATCACCCACCACCATCGGTAAAGAAATCGCCAATGTCGTGCACAGACTCAGGCGTCAGCTTACCCAATTTGAGTCCTCCCCTATCCTTGGCAAAATCAACGGCGCAGTAGGCAACTACAATGCACACTTGTCCGCTTACCCATTCGTTGACTGGAGTGTGACCGCGCAGCAATTTGTCGAAAGCCTCGGGCTTGACTGGAATCCGTACACAACCCAGATCGAACCTCATGATTATATTGCAGAAATTTTCGACACTCTGTGCCGCTTTAATACTATTTTGCTAGATTTTGACAGAGACATTTGGGGATATGTTTCACTGGGCTACTTCAAACAAAAAACGGTTGCCGGTGAGGTAGGCTCATCCACAATGCCCCATAAAGTAAACCCAATTGATTTCGAGAACTCTGAAGGGAATTTAGGGTTGTCCAATGCCCTAATGAACCATATGTCAGCAAAGTTACCTATCTCACGCTGGCAACGAGATCTTACTGACTCCACTGTACTGCGTAATATAGGTACCGGCTTCGCCTACGCGCTTATCGCTTACCAAGCAACGCTCAAGGGCATCAGCAAGCTAGAACTTAACAAAGCCGCAGTTGATGCAGATGTCGATCAGTGCTGGGAAGTTTTGGCTGAACCGATTCAGACTGTAATGCGCCGGTACGCGGTTCCAGAGCCATACGAAAAGCTAAAAG
This sequence comes from Glaciecola sp., assembly GCA_047628735.1. Lineage (GTDB taxonomy): Bacteria > Pseudomonadota > Gammaproteobacteria > Pseudomonadales > Pseudohongiellaceae > UBA9145. The sequence goes on along the minus strand of JBLHVT010000054.1, from coordinate 1,293 downwards.
CACTCACCAGAGGCAAAGGGATTACCGAAGAAGCGTTAAGTGAGTTTGTCTCCAGGCTTGACATTCCTGATGAAGCAAAACAGGAGCTCCTATCGCTAACCCCAAGAAAATACATAGGAAATGCTTCCATTCAGGCGAAAAACATTTGACCACTACTAAATTAAATCCGGCATTTGACGTGAAAGACTTCCTTGCTAACTATTGGCAAAAAAAGCCACTGTACATACCGCAGCTAATCCCAGGCTTTCAAGATCCTATAAGTCCTGAAGAGCTTGCTGGGCTGGCTATGGAAGCAGATTGCGAGAGCCGCCTACTTGAAGGCACTGAGCCTGACAGCTGGGAGCTAAGCCAAGGGCCATTTGCAGAAAGCCGGTTTACAGCGTTACCCAATGATGGCTGGACACTACTAGTGCAAGCAGTTGACCAATGGAATGAGCCCGTTTTCGATCTCAAGCAGCTATTTCAGTTCCTTCCCCAATGGCGGATTGAGGATGTCATGGTTTCATTTGCTGCCAACGGCGCTGGAGTCGGACCGCACTTTGATTACTATGATGTATTTTTAGTTCAAGGCAGCGGCACAAGAAATTGGCAAGTTGGGCCAAAATACTCTTCAAAATCAAAGATTAAGAACTGCTCCGGCTTGTCGATTCTAGAAGAATTTGAAGCTGTCGCAGATTACACACTGCAAGCTGGCGATGCCCTTTATGTCCCGCCACAGTATGCTCACTGGGGTAAATCACAGCAGCGAAGCATGTGCTATTCGATTGGCTGCCGCGCGCCCTCAACGGCGGAGATCCTTGAGGGCTACAGCGATTCGATCATAGATCGCTGCGAACCTGAAGACAGGTATACCGACCCAACGGCTCAAGTGCCTGAGCGCAGGGGCGAGATAGACACTCAGTCAGTATTCAATAGCTTTAATAGTTTGATGGAAACACTTGATAATAAAGAAAACTACTATCGCTGGTTTGGTCAATTTGCCACTCGCCCTAAAATTCAAAATTCAATAAGCAGTCCTGAACAGCCCTATGATGAAGCTGAACTGCTGGAAGAGCTAGCGAACAGCGCGATTGCTATCAACCCCTCATCGCGCTTTTCATTCTTAGAACTCATGCCTAGCGGCAAAACCCTTCTCTTTGTTGACGGGGAATCTATCGAATTAGCCCCGCAGCTAGCTTGGTATGCTCACAGCCTGTGCCGAGCGCCTGAAATTTCTAAACAGGACATGAAGAAAATATCCCAAGCTCCTGAATCACTTAAACATACGTTGAAACTGCTGAACCAAGGCAGCCT
>JBLHVT010000053.1:0-23010 GCA_047628735.1 Glaciecola sp. | reverse complement strand
TCGCTGCTATAGCCACAATAGTTAAGGTTGGAAGTTGTTCGCGCATACCGGTCAGCTTATCCCTGTGAACTTATTCCTGGAAATCCATCTCTATAAATCCATCTCTATAAATCCATCTCTATAAATCTATGTCGAGATACCATAGTCAGAAACAGTGAGACAGAATATTTTTTGGTTAACTTGCTTTAGTCGCCAGGAATTTCAAATTCAATTTTGGCAAGGCGTGGCAACACACATTGATGTTCAGCGGTATCAAAACTCGCGTCTTCTGGGCTTGCCCCACCGTTTAAGTTTGCGAAGCTGACCGAGGAATTTTCACCTAAACAAACAATGTTATCTCGACTGCCGCCTTCTTTAACGAGCCCGCCCCAAACGACATTTGGAATTACCTTACCGGTGGCTTTGGCCAAGGGTATTAACATTGAGTGGTGAGCAGCCGTGCCGCCGCCAATAAATTCATTGTCATGAATGTAGATTTGTTCCGGGTAAGCGTCATAGGTCGGATCGGTAACTGTGCGCCCACTTAAGACATAGCTGTAGATCATAATATTCACGTTCTCGTTGTCCGTAAACTGATTTTCAAAAATTTCGATATTGTCATTGGCAAGAATCATAAGTCCGGTGCCAGCCGGAACGTTGGCTACTATATTGCCTGCTGGTGCAAAATTCGCCGTATTGTTTTCAAAAATCAGGTTGTTAAAAACGCGCGTAGCCTGACCACCCTGAACGGGTAGGTTTGGAAGATCGAACACTAGAATTCCACCAGTGTTATTGGTTGCAATATTGTTGTAAACATCAGCATGGGTTGAATTTTCTATTTCAATGCCAGCGACATTGTATTGCGCGCGAGAATTACGAACAATTATTTGACTGGATTGACCAACGTAAATACCGGCGTCGGATGCCCCGATGGCAACACAGTCTTCGATAAGTATATTTTTCGATTGCACTGGATAGATGCCATAGGCGCCATTCTCTGAATCCGGTCCGTTAGTCCACTCGGTTCGGATTCTACGAAGGATTACATTGGTGCTTTGGTTGATTTTAAGTGCGTCGCCAATAGTGTCCTCAATTGCCATGTCTTCCATAATGAAGTCATTTGCTGTAACTAACAGACCTTCGGCGCCTTGAACTTGGTTTTTGAACGACAATACTGTCTCATCAATGCCTGCGCCTCGCAGCGTGACCCCGGATACGTTGAGTGACAGGCTGCGAGTGAGGCTGTGAGTCCCAGCCGGAATTTCAATTATATCCCCAGATTGCGCTTCAATAAGCTGCAACTGTAAACTTTCTTCAAAGCTTAAGTTATCTTCAGTCTGAGTTGAAGAATCGTCTTGGCTACAAGAAGTCAAAAGCCAAAGCAGTAAGACGCACAGAGTAGTCGTTAAACGTTGCGATCTGAATTTGGCGCCCCGCTGAATGCGCATAGATTTACCCTCAGTATTATTACTTTTTTAAAGGGAGCTGAATTTATTATTTGCAACGTCTTTGCAAACTTTGTCATAGTCAAAAACCTGACCGTTCATTGCGATATAAGCGCCAGGCTGTTTTATTTGAACCGCGGTTAGGGCGCAGCCGATATTAAACATCGCGTCAGAGGATTTAAACAATGCAGGCGCAAGAGCACCGGTTAATACTATTGTCTTATCCAAAATGTTTTTTAAACATTGGGCTGTTTGCACCATTGTATCGGTACCGTGGGTGATGACAATCATAGTTGCATCGGTTTCCACAATCGCTTTTCTTACAATTTCCCGATCGTCGTCTGTCATTTCCAAGCTGTCTTTTTGCATAAGCGAAGTGACATCGAATTCTATGTTCAAACTAAGATCTGCTAACACCTCGGATATGTTTGGAGGCCCCACCTCATACGTGCTTTTTGCATCAAAGTAGACTTTATCGATAGTGCCGCCCACAGTAAAAATTTTAACGCTATTCATTTACTCAAAATCCCTTTTAAAGGCTTATGTGCTCTCATTTTCGCGATAGCTTATCGCTTGTTTAATTTATTTGGTAGCTGACCTGCCGGTTTATCTATTTATTTGCGACTTATCGCCGCTTATCTGCCAGCCACTTCGAACATCCAGGTATCTCCTTGGGTCACCTGCTCGTTCGAAGTGACGATGCCCCCGCCTAAGTATTTTCGGCTTAACTCGTTTAAGACTGGGATCACGGCCGGGTCATTCATTATCCTAACTAATTTTTGTTCGTAGAGCTTGCCATCAATACGCACGATTATTCGATTGTCATTTTCCAAGTAGTGAGGCCATTGCTTCCATATTGCTGCATAGCCTTGGTTCATATAGCCACTAACGACGAACATTCGTCCCTGATAACTTGCAACCCATACTGTTCTTGAACTCAGTGGGTCGAGGGTTTGAAATTCGATCGTGTCGCGCTCTTTTAAAAAGCTCCAATCTGAGGGAGCGGGGCTTAACTGACCGGTCCTGAAAGGCCCGCCGGAGATGAGCTCCAGAGGACCATCGCTAAACCGCATGCTGAATAAAAATAGGCCAATTGCCAACGCAATGAACAGGATGCCGAGGCCGAGCCATTTAAAAAGTTTTTTCATGAACTGTCTTCTCAAAACGATCGGTTTTTAGCTTGTCGATATACGGTTAATTCCGATATTTAAAGGATGGAAATCGAGCTCGTAGCCCGACGTTGCTTGTCGCTAGCGAAAACATTACCTGATATAGGTGATCCAATAGAGGCTAAGCCGACGTTCTTTTAAATAGGTAATACAGTCTCATCCAGCTTAAATGCTCTTAAGACCGCTGATCCTAAACTTGTTTCTCAGCTGTAACAAGGCCTATCTACACGTGTTCCCTCCTTTGTGTAGAAGATGTTCTTATCAGGCTGTAGTCGGTAAGAGCATTTTTTTTTAGAACCTCACCTGCACATTTTAACGTCTCCCACCTGCATCTATTTTTAACGAATCTCATTTCTCGTAGCGCATTTCATCAAGCCTTTCTCTAATCTCTCGAAGCAATGGCAGCTGGCTATCGATCTTGGCGCTGTCGAACTGCTGCGATAACTCAGTGAACAATGGCATGGCTGAACTGATCGCTTGTTCTAGCTGCTGACGGCCTTTGTCAGTAATAGTGACTATTTTCTTACGGCCGCTATGGGGATCAGGTTCAACCTTGATTAATTGCTTGGCAGCTAACTTTTGCAGCGTATTGGTCATGGCGCCTGCGGTCACTTGAAAGGCTGTGGCAAGCCGTCCTGGTGAAGCTTCGCTGTCAACCCTTATAAACCAATTCAACACACTGAACTGCGCATTAGTGAGTCCAAAAGGCAGCGCTTTTTCAAACATCGCAGCGCTTAACTGAGAAATGATGCTAATTTCATTGAAATAGTTAAAAAGCGTTTCAGCCTGGGGCTCCTGATCAAAACTACTCAACTTCTTTGCCATGACTTGTAACCTTTCTCATTTTATTGCGTTTAATGGTTTAACAATAAACAGTTTATCGTTAAACTATTTAGCGTTAAGCTATTGTCTCAATACGCAGGGGTGTAAACAATGAAATATTTGAAATGGGCTATTGGATTCTTATTAGTGATTATTTTACTGCCGATAGGTGTGATACAGGTCGCCTCCGAACGCATCGAGGTTGTTGACCTTCATACTGTCGATGAAGCAGGCGAGCCTGTAACGACGCGCTTGTGGGTAGTAGACGATGAAGGGTTTCAATATTTGAGGGTCGGAGCGGATGGCTCCGGGTGGTTTAGTCGCATACAAACCAATGGCGAATTTGAAGTGACTCGCAGTGGTATTCGTGAAGTGTATACCAGCGTTTTGCGCACGGATAAAAGTGGCCTGGTCAATGAGCTGATGCGAACTAAATACACCTGGGGCGACACGGTTATTACTGTGTTGACAGGGACTCGTGAGGGGGCTGTGCCGATCGAGTTACATCTTCTAGATGGTCAGAACCTTAGCTCTATTTAGCGTTAAATGCCGAGCCTGCTTAGGGTATTGACCAGTTCTCGAATTAGTTTTTCCGCCACAGGATATTGAACAGCAAAGCTGGCCTGAAGAGCGATCGCGTCATCAAGGAGTGTGTTGTCGGTAGTGTCTAATTCCGGGTTTACCACATCGTTAAACGTGTTCTGAAGGCGTTTGGCCTGCTCTATTGTGGCGGCATCTGAGGCCTCTGGCCCTTTTGTTGCTTCGAGTTCTTTGATGAGCTCAAGAATTAGTTCGTTGGCGCGTTCATTGCTCATTATTTAATTTACTCCGGGTTGCTGTAGCTATTAGCTCGTTATGTTCACTATAACTCTAAATAAGGTGCAAATCGAAGATTTCAGTGACTGTGTTGTCAGCAGGTTGCGTCATATCCAAAAATATTTTCTGCAATAATTTAACCTGTAGCGCAAACTACCTAGAGGCATTTTCTGTTCAACTAAAATTTCAATGCGCCATAACAGTTCTTCCGCTTGCCCATTTTTGTAAAAGCGAAATTTGCTCTGCCATTACTATAGATAACGGGCGCGTGTTTTCTATTTCATTTAGCAAATGCTCAATAGCGAGATACTGTTTTAGGGCAAGTGCTTGATACATAACTGAGACGACAACCGGCTCGACCTAAGACCCAGAAAACCCCTGAGAGTGTTTCGCCAATTCGGATAAGTCGATTGAAGGTAGGCCAATTTCCCGCTTGTTTAAGTGAATTGAGTATAACTCGCCAAGGGTTTCCTCGTTTGGTAGATCGACGAAGAAGACTTCGTCCAGACGCCCCTTTCGAATTAACTCAGGGGGCAGGGCATCAATGTTGTTAGCGGTGGCAACGATGAAAACGGGCTTCTTGTTTTCCGCCATCCACGTCAGAAGGGTTGCCAACAAGCGCTGCGATGTGCAGCTATCGAAGTCTCCGGTGGAAATCCCTTTCTCAATTTCATCGATCCAAAGAACGCAGGGAGACATGACTTCAGCCAGTTCGATCGCCTTGCGCATATTTTTTTCAGTTTCCCTAAAAACTTATTGTAGAGAGTACCAAAGTCCAATCGGAGTAAGGGTACATTTCAAGCACCAGCGACGGCCCTGGCGGCTAAGCTTTTGCCGCAGCCTTGAACGCCGACAAGCAGTATCCCTTTCGGTATGTCTAAGCCCCGAGCATTTTCGGTGGGTAAAAACACGTCACGTCTGACGGCGAGCCAGTTTTTTAAGTTAGTAAGGCCGCCGACCTGAGCAAAATTGGCAGTCTCAAATTCGAAGCTAACAACACCATCTTGACCGAGAAGCTCATACTTGGCTTTCTGTACCTTTTCTAAGTCACCAGTGGATATCGCGTTGTCATCATAGATTGCGTTGCGTATTAATCTTTGAGATTCCGATACAGTAAGCCCAATAAGATTACTAACTAAGAGATGAATCGATTTTCGATTGGCGTGAAATCTTTTATCAGTATTGCGTATCTTCCAAATTTTAAGCTCGGCTAACACCAATTTGCGCAGTGCCGAACGATTAGGCAGAGAAATTTTAAACTGAGCTGACAAGCGACTAAAATCATTTGGCAGACTAAGTTCTGGGCTTACGAAAATAAGATGATGCCCGTTCTTGCGATGATTCTGGGCGATTTCTTTGACAGTGCGAATAACGAATGGGTCATCTAATTAAGGGTGAAAGTCCAGCAGGACATAGACGCTCGGAGTCCGGCTACTGGCGATTTCTCTCAAGGCTTGCTTCGGGTCTGCCTCCACCTTAGGGTTTTGAGTTGTTCCGGTTGTCATTAGATTAAAAGCAGGTACACCGCTAGCCGCATCAACATAACCGCTGGTAATGCTTCATTTCATCACCGGTTTGGCTATTTTAATACTGCAACGCTTTACCAAATCCACCGCCCGAAGTTCTTCATGGGTCTCGATAGACATGATTGCCTGACTCGAATTTAACAGTATCAGTAGATCATTTAATTCATACAATGGTTTATGTCCTTTGCGGATGCCCACGCAGTTAGCTTTCTAAGTGACAACTCCAGTTAATGCGCGGATACGATGGTTCTCTGAGTCGGCAACATAAATGACGCGTTCAAAAACGCACACTCCATGTGGGCGATTTAGCTGGCAATCATACGGGCGACCGTCTGGACCGTCGCCTTTCTCGCCAGTGCCCAATACGGTGTCGATTAAGCCTGTGCCTAAATCAATTTTTCTAATAGCGTGATTTTCGGTGTCTGCTATGTAAAGACTATTGTCAGCCCTTGAATACGCGATACCTTTAGGTCCATTAAAAGTGGCAGACAGGGCACTGCCTCCATCGCCGCTATAGCCCTGATTTCCTGTCCCAGCAATCTTTTTCATGCTGTTGGAACCCAAATCAAGTTGGAAGATTGCATTGCCTTCACGCAGAACCAAAAAAGCGTTGCCGTCATTATCTGTGTCCAAAGTGCGTGGCCCTCTAAGAGGGGTGCCAAGCATTGGTCCAGTGGCAGGGGTGTCACCTGGCTCACCCGTGCCGGCGATAGTCTTAATCAACCCGGTTTCACGACTGACCTGGCGCAAACGGCTATTGCCAAGATCGCAAATTAATAAATTGCCTTTGGAATCGAAAGCAATGCTATGGGGCCTTCGCAGTTGAGAAAGCACGGCGGAGCCTTCGTCGCCGTCAAAGCCGGCGCGGCCGTTGCCGGCGAGCGTGGTGACCAGCCCAGATCTGCCGTCAATACGCTTTACACAGTGGCTATCGCGCTCAACCACATAGAGACTGTTTTCATCGTCCCAGCGAATTTCATGGGGCGCATTTAAGGGCGCTTGCAAAGGGTTGCGCGATTCCGCTTCGAAGCGCTTTGCGCCGTTGCCGGCAATGGTACTAATTTTATTCGTACGTAGGCTGATTCTGCGGATCAGCCCAGTATCAACTTCGCAGAAATACAGTGCTTTATCTGGCCCGATTACAACACCGTAGGGATTGTTAATTTGGGTGCGTATAGCTATAGCGTCCTTTGCCAGCTCAGCTTGCGTGCCTAGCGCTCCGGTTCCTGCTATGGCAAACACATCAGGGCCTTGTGCAAGCGCCCTGGGGGCTATTGTTAACGCAGATAGACCGGTTATGAGTCGTTGATTAAACTGACGGCGAGAAATAATGGGCATTTCGGATTGTTGCCTCTTGGTCTTTCTTGGTGTTTTAGCTAAGTAGGGATTTTACCGCATCATCGAGACTGCATGCTAATTCTTCGTTAGAAATTGGCCTAGCTCATTGTCAACGTTCTCACCGAAGCTTGAAATTAAAAGGCTGGCTTTAACGTTACTGGCAAGATTAGTGGGAGTTGTTAATTCCTTAAAGCGAGGATTTCATAATCTAGCTTTGGCAGCTAGTTGACTACCTGTCTGATTAATATTTTTATTGTTGCCCTGACTACTCTTACTTGCTGCAAGCCCCATGACCTTCACAGATGATTGCAGCGCCTTACATAGGGGCTGCTACTATATTGACTGAATTAAAAAGAGTATTGTTGTTGTAATGTTGGTGTAATTTAGCGATGGCGCGATTACTCTGATAGCTGCGGTGTCCAACCGATAGAGATCAGCCCAAGAATACTTATAGAATAAATTAGGATCACTTTAAAAAGCGACAAGCATAAATAGGAGACAGCCATGTGTGATGAAGATACGCAGCAAGATGTAGAGAAATTTTTAGGCAAGCCAAAAGGGTTGGGGCGCCGCGATTTTAATAGAATGACCGCCACAGTTGGCTTGGCAATGATGTTGCCGCCGGTGGCTAATGCTCAATCTGTCACTGAATCTGACGTTAACGTCTCTACACCAGATGGCGTGTCCGACTGTTATTTTGTTCATCCTTCGTCAGGGTCTCATGCGGCTGTAATAATCTGGCCAGACATTCTTGGCCTGCGTCCAGCGTTCCGAGAAATGGGCAAGCGCTTAGCTCAGTCAGGTTATTCAGTATTGGTGGTTAATCCCTTTTATAGAGATGCGAAATCACCGGTCGTAGGAGAAGGAGCCAGTTTTGGTCAGCCTGAAACCCGCTCCATAGTGTTGCCGATGGCCCAAAATCTTAATGCCGAAACACACTTTACCGATGCCCGGGCCATGGTGGACTTTCTAGATCAGCAGAGCGCGGTAGATACATCGCGGCGCATCGGCACGACGGGCTATTGCATGGGTGGGCCTATGGTAATGCGCACAGTTGCGGCGGTGCCTGATCGCTTAGGTGCTGGCGGCACGTTCCACGGTGGGGGTATTGCCAATGATCAAGATAACAGCCCGCATTTACTAATACCGCAAACCCAGTCGGCAATGCTGCACTGTATTGCTGCCAATGATGACGCTAGCGATCCGGAGGCAAAAGAGACTTTAAGGGCTGCCTATGCAGCGGCAGATATGTCAGCAGAGATAGAGGTCTATACCGATACTTTACACGGCTGGTGTCCGCCTGATTCTCAAGTGTATAACGAAGTTCAGGCGGAACGGGCCTGGAGTCGATTGCTTAATCTGTTTGCTAACAATCTAGCTTAGCGACGTAAACTATCTGAGGCGGCGCGTTGCGAGGGCCGACTCAGACGGTTTGTTGCTGACTTTAGCGGGCCTGTCGGCTCGAATATTTTTACTCTCAGCACTGGTTTAGAGCGCTAGATGCCTTTAATTCGGTAACGTCTTTTTTGCATATCCACTCAATCTCACCCAAGCTAGCTACTCTTTATCGCGCCTTTGCGGCACTTCATCATAGAAACCGGCGTTAATAGTGAACTGATGAACAAAAAAGCGCGTAAACTCCGTATAAATTGACAGTATTGGATCAATTTACGTCACGTTAACATTCTACAACCTTAGAACGTGCTCGCACGATTAGAGCAAGCTGCGTTTACCATTGATATTAAGGCGAGCAAACGGCTGAACACAAAGGCCGTTAGGCCTCAGGGAACTAAAGTGAAGTTTATCATTCGACACCCGATATTTTTGCTCATGCTCGTTGGCGTTGTCGCCTTAGCTTACCTAGTGTTCGCCAAAGTAGCTGAAGAGCCTGCCGCACGAGGTGGCCTTAGGGGTGGTTTTGGGAGAGCGCCAGTGGTTGGCTTGAGCAGCGTTGAACAGCGGATGGTTGCCGATAAAATTGAGTCTGTCGGTACTTCTGTTGCTAATGAATCGGTCAATTTAACGGTAAAAGTATCTGAAACGGTATTAGCTGTGAATTTTGAGGATGGCGACTTTGCCGAGCGTGGCCAAATATTGGTTGAGCTGGTTAAAGCAGATGAGGCAAGCCGCCTAGCCGAAGCCCAAGCAACGGTGGATGATGCCGTTCGCCAATTTGACCGCATCGAAAATCTATCAGCGCAGAATTTAGTAGCAGATAACGAAAAAGACCAGGCCAGAACTAATTTGGATACAGCAAAGGCACGCTTTGAAGGCGTGCTGGTTGCGATGGATGATCGCCTGATCCGAGCGCCATTCAGCGGCTATCTAGGTTTCAGAAATATTAGCGAAGGATCGCTGCTTACCCCAGGCGTAGTGATCACCACTTTAGACGATGTGTCAGTTATTAAGCTTGATTTTACAATCCCTGAAATGTACTTCGCTGACGTCAGGGTAGGTCAGATTATTCAATCTAATAGCATCGTTTATGACGACAAAATATTTGAAGGTACCGTGAGCGTGGTTGGATCGCGTATCGACCCGGTAACGCGAGGCGTTTCGGTACGTGCAACTATTGATAACAGCAGCTCACAACTTCGCCCGGGAATGCTGATGACGGTGTCTTTGGAGTTAAATGAGAAACTAGCGTTAGTAGTTCCGGAACGATCGATTATTGCGTCGCAAGGGCGGCAACATGTTTTTGTCGTTGATAGTGAAAATAAAGTGGCTAAAACAGAAGTAGAATTAGGTCGCCGTCGAGATGGTTTTGTCGAAATCATATCTGGCCTTGTACAAGGACAAGAAGTCGTCAGCGAGGGCACGATCAGCGTGAGGCCTGGGCAGACTGTTCAGCCTCAGGGAAGGGAGCCAGCGCCCGCTGGCAATCAGCGAGGGCGCCCGCCAAGTCCGCCTGGAACCTAAGAGAATAATTGCCTAGCATTATCGACGTAATATAATTTGAGCATCTAAATTATGATTCTTTCAGATATCTCAGTAAAACGGCCAGTCTTTGCCACCGTACTAAGTTTAATGCTTGTTGCGTTCGGCATCATGTCTTTCAATGACTTACCTCTTCGTGAATACCCAGACACTAGCCCTCCTATTGTTTCTATAAGTACCACTTATGCGGGTGCATCAGCTCAAATTGTAGAAACTCAAATTACAGAAATCATTGAAGACCAGATCAATGGTATCGATGGTATTGATGCGATTAACTCATCCAGCAATGATGGCAGCTCGCGAATATCTGTAGAGTTTGCGGTAGGCACTAATATTGAAGTTGCCGCGAATGATATTCGCGACAAGATTTCGCGTGTTGTTCGCTCGCTGCCAGAAGACGTAGACCCGCCCCAAATCGCTAAAGCAGACAGCGATGCCCGACCTATACAATATTTTAATCTGGTAAGTAGCCAGATGTCCTATCTAGAACTCAATGACTATGCAAACCGTTATATTGTCGACCAGTTTGCGGTACTCGACGGCGTGTCCAACGTTCGTGTTAGTGGCAACGGTGGTTTCGCGATGCGCGTTTGGTTGGACCGGGTCGCGCTTGCGGCGCGCGGGCTAACTGTAACCGACGTTGAAAATGCTCTGCGACGCGAAAACGTTGAACTCCCCGCTGGCCGGATTGAATCTACCGATATGGAATTTGCGGTGCGTGTTGAAAGAATATTTCAAACCGCCGATGACTTTTCTCGCTTAGTTATAGCGCGAGGAGATAATAATTTTTTAGTCACTTTAGGCGAGGTAGCGCGAGTTGAATTGGGGTCAGCAAACGAGCGATCTATTTATAAAGGTAATGGTGTTGAGGCGGTGGGCCTTGGAATTGTTAAACAATCTACTGCCAATAGTTTGCAAGTTCTCAGAAGCACCGAGGCCCTAGCATTAAAGATTAAACCTACGCTGCCAGATCACATGGATTTGGTAGTGTCTTCTAGCGATGCCGAATTTATCGAGAACGCTATATCGTCAGTCTACGTAACCATTTTTATGACTATGGGACTAGTTAGTTTAGTCATCTATATGTTTCTTGGCTCCATGCGAGTCATGCTAATCCCCGTTGTTACAATCCCGGTTTGCTTGATGTCGACATTCATTATTTTGGCAGCATTTGGGCTTTCTATAAACCTCATTACTTTACTGGGCCTTGTCCTGTGTGTTGGTCTGGTTGTTGATGATTCGATTGTGGTGCTGGAGAACATTCAGCGCCGTGTGGAGGGGGGAGAGCCTCCTTTGCTGGCCGCCTATAACGGATCACGACAGGTTGCCTTTGCGGTTATTGCGACCACAGCTGTGCTTATTGCGGTATTTGTACCGGTAATATTTTTAGAAGGTAATCTTGGTATTTTGTTCTATGAATTGGCGGTCACAATATGCGGCGCGGTAGTTATTTCCAGCATATTAGCACTGTCTTTAACACCGATGATGAGCTCAAAACTATTGAACAATCATGCTCACGAAAGCTGGATGACCCATCACGTTGATGTCTTTTTTCGCTGGCTTCAGCGCGCTTATCACGAAGCCCTAACAAAATGCCTCCGCTATAGTTGGGTGATTGCCAGTTCGCTTGTATTAGTAATGGCAGCAATCCTTATGTTGTTTCAACAGCTACCATCAGCGTTTGCACCCTCAGAAGATCAGGGTGTGATCTTTGCACGTATAGCCGGCCCCGAGGGCGCTAACCTGAGTTACATGGAAGAGCAGGTAAACGCTATCCAAGATTCAGTGATGGACTACGTTGACGATGGCGAAGTTTCAAATATCGTGACGATGACTCCGGGCTGGGGTGGCGGCGGTGGTGTTAACAGTGGCATGACTATTATCTCCCTGCCTTCTTGGGAAGATAGAACAAAGCAAACCTCTGAAGTGATGAGTGAATTGAATACGAAGTGGGCAGAGATTCCTGGAATAAGAGCATTTATGTTTATGCGTTCAGGCCTTGGCCGTGGCGGCGGCGGTGATCCGGTTCAATTTGTTATCGGCGGCCGCAATTATGACGAGTTAGTACAGTGGCGAGATTTGTTGATCGAGCGAGCGCGTGAAAGTGGAATGTTTACTCGCATTGACTCTGACTTCAATGAAACCAAGCCTAGCCTTTCAATCACGGTGGATAAAATTCGGGCCGCAGATGTGGGCGTGTCTATCCAGTCTATTGGCCGCACGCTGCAAGCAATGATGAGCGAAAGCCGCGTGACTACATTTGCCAGTGCGGGTGAAGAATACGATGTTATTTTGCAAGCAGAAGACGATCAGCGTGCTAGTCCAGATGACCTGACCAATATTTATGTGCGCTCAGATACCTCCGGTCAGCTTATACCTCTATCAAATGTGATTAGTGTTGAAAACACTGCTGGCCCAACATCACTTCGTCGGTACAACCGAATTCGCTCAATTACTATCTCAGCGGGTCTAGTGCCTGGAGCGGAGTTGGATGCTGCGCTGGCGTTCTTGGAGAACGTGGTTGCCACCGAATTGCCTGAATATGCGCAAATTGATTACAAAGGAGAGTCTCTGGATCTAAAGAGCACCTCAGGTGGAATCACCACGATATTCCTTTTAGCGTTGTTGGTAGTGTTTTTGGTGCTAGCGGCACAGTTTGAGAGCTTTGTTCATCCACTGATTATTATGACCACCGTACCGCTGGCTATATTAGGTGCCCTGATTGGTCTGCTGCTGACGGATAGCTCATTGAATATTTATTCAAATATCGGCTTGGTAATTCTGGTCGGCATCGCCAGTAAGAACGGTATTCTTATTGTTGAGTTTGCTAATCAGCTGCGTGACGAAGGGCTTGAATTTGGTCAGGCCCTAATAGAGGCGTGCGACCTTCGTTTGCGCCCGGTACTAATGACAGCGATATCAACATTGATGGGTGCGATACCGCTAATATTTGCAACCGGTGCTGGATCGGAAAGCCGCATATTGTTAGGCACAGTAATTTTCTCCGGCGTGCTAATGACCACCATTACAACTTTGTTTGTGGTGCCGGTGGTTTATAATTTGATTGCGCGCAACACCGGGTCGCCAGAGGCGGTGTCTAGAATATTGGAGACTTTGCAAAAGAGCGAATCAGAATTAAAGCCGGCAGTAGAGTAGTTTCGCTTAACCGTTAGGAAATGCTAGTACTTGAAGGAGAATTTTATCATGGCTTTATTAGCTAGGGAGCTATAGCTACTGGGGCTGCAGCTACTTGAGGCTACAGACGCTTACGACTGTAGCCTCAAGCTTTTAGTCACGAGGCCCTTGTTGCCCAGCATTTTTTTAAGCGCGAAGCGTAATTTAGATTGAGCAAACCCTTCAGCTATGTGGCCGACGCAACGTGAAACGTCCACCAATGTTCAGGTCGTGGCGCGGTAGGCTCTGGAGTAGGGTTAATAGCCCCGCCACCAAATGTCTGCAGTTTTATAACTCTTGAGCTCCATGCAGTATCCATTCGAGCAGGGTCGGTTTCTCGATTCAAAATCACTGGGTATACAACGCCATCTAGACGTAGCCTTGCGGGCTCATTGGTTTGAACTTGTTTTGCCCAATATTTTTGAGTGCAAACAGAGCAGCTAAGAAACAATTCACCCTGCGGGGTCGACATGCAATTCAAATTAATGGAATGCGGGCGAATACCTGCATAGATTTGCAGCTGACATAGAGGCTCTGAGTTTGCGAAATTCCAATCATTGACTGGCTCTGTTGATAGAGTGCCAAACAAAAAACCGCCTGGGGTACGCTCGCAAGGACAGATGGCACTGTAGAGAGTAAATCCAAGTGCCAAAAGGATGACGAGCGCGGCCGCAGCAGAGGTAGCAATGATGGCGGTTTTGCCTGAGGGTAATCCAGCTATAGATTCGGGCATAATTAGCTCAGCCATTTTGAATGAGTCGTCAGATTACAGTAATTGGATTCAATTAAAACAGATTTTTGAAGAAAGCTTGGTAAATCCTTGCTCTTTTGGGGTAGGACGAACTGGAACTACATTTGTTCGGTCTCTAGTCTGAACAAAGCTTGCAAAATTCGACGCCACTGCACGTATTGCTCTTCCATTGTTCCGCTTACGCCATTAACTTGCTCGCTTAACTTTAAAATAGCAGGCGCTAATTCCTTATTAAAACCAGCGGCTAGTTCGCGGAACTCTTGTTCATAAATTTTGCTCCAGCGATACCGGTCGTAGCGTTGAGTAAGGGACACAAAAGAACTCGACGTTCCATAATCGTCTAGATCATAGTCGTCAGCCCGTGACGCGAGCCTTTGCGTTTCATCAATTTGGTCGTGAGAGTAGCGGCGCCAGATAACATAAGACGGTTGCATTTCGGTATACAGAGCCTCGTAATACTCATCGACCGTGTCAATAAAAACCAGATGCCTGTCCCGCATATTTTCAAGTCGTGCCAACATTGGGTCGGCCTCGGATAAGAGGCTTGTAACGGTTAGCAAACCCTGTTCATCGGTTGTGAGGGTATGGGCGAATGTTTCCGGTGACAAATCGCTTGCATAGACCATTTGAGATACTCGCTTTATATTGACGAGTTCGGTGCTATCCATTAACTCACGAGTCAGCAGTAAATCATTAGCGATTTGGTCATAGATATCCTGAAATGGATCGACAAAGCCGTTTGGATTAAAAGGATTGCCGGTGGTGAATCGAGTCGAGTCGGGAAAGTCGGCCTTCACAGTGGTGTCGGCATAGGTTTTATTAAGCCACTGACGCCCTGCGCTATCGGTGGCTACAACGGCTATTTCTAATCGGTCGCCGTCAGAATGCAAAACGGTGCCTTCGATTTGAATATCCACCGAGGGGTCTGGCTGGGGCAATACTCTGACAGCGCCCCAGTGGTTGGTCTCTAACAGGGTGTTTCGCAACACATAGGGGAGGTAATTAACTTCGTTTTCACGAATCTCTGAGTATACCCAGTCTTCAAAACGCTCGCGGTCTTCGGCGTCCAATCTGTTATCAAAAACTTGAATTCCAATCTCTAACTGAACCGATTCCGAAGGCGCTTGATTAGCGACGAGTAGTTCGACGGGTCCTACGGACGGCATTAAAATAACCACCGGAGGCGGTGGCGGAGATTGAGCACAGGAGCTCAAAAAGGCAAGAATAATGCTGAGCACAATGCATTTTGGAAAAGTTTTACTAAACAGCACCATATGAACTTGTTATTCCAACTCGGTTCTTTGGCTGCAAACATTGCCGCGGCTCAGGGTTTGAATGCAATTATATTGGTCCGGTGCCGCCTCATATCGATTAAAAGCCTGTCTTAGATTAAAAGGTGCAGAACCTTTGCTTCTAATACCGGTTACCATCTGTAAAAGCTCTCTATCTGAAGATACCGTAAAACGGTGCGTGATAGTTATGTCCCCTGGTAGAGTGACAACAAACAGCAAACGTTGGTTTTCCCAACTGCAAACCTCTGATCCATGGACGCTGGTAAACACCTCTTGGCTGCCATGTTCAACACCGCAAACAAGTGGCGCCTCACCCTCTCGTTCAATTCTTATCTGATAGCGGTCCTGTATTATTGTTAGACGCGTTTGGCGGCTTATAAATTCGGCCAGTCTAGCAAGGTCAATAACACTTGAACTTCTGCGACTACTATTGAGATTAATATTGCCTATGGATATTGCCGGCCCGCCGCCCGAACTGGCGCCGGCGCGCTGGTTGCCGGCGCGTTCCTGCCTTATTAGCATCATGCGGTTAAGTTCGTCTTGCCAGCTGTCGCTGCGGCGAAAATCTTTTTCCCAAGAGCCTTCGAAATTCATTCGCAGGGGTGTCTCTAAATCCAAGAAAGGCAGATCGCCTGTGCCTTGAAGCCCCCGCCTATCTTGGCCCTCTTGGCCCTCTTGGCTCCCTTGCGCGGAGCCAAATGTGAGCCACGTGCTGCACAAAACACACACAATAAGCTGGCCCTGCCAACTTCTCCAGGCAAGGGCTAGTTTTGGACGTTTGAGTAGAGCTGCGTTGTAGGCGCTTACCATCATGGTTTTTATACGAGTAAAGTATGGAAACTATGCGAAGATCTGCCAGCATCATCGCGAGACTTTGGAGTTAATCATTTTAAACTAGTTGAATGCCATTGGATATTCTGTTTATTGGGGCTTGTCGAGTTGGAGAATCGATCTATAGACTTTTATCCTCGTTTGATGGGGCAGCTCGATTAAATTGGCATAAGGTAAACATTATGTATAAGCAAATTTCGAATACAGCGCTGCTAATCACGTTTTCTATAGTTAGCGCCGTCTTAAACGCACAGGATAGCACGGCAGACCCCAAGCAACTGGTTACTGATTTCTGGCAGGCGGCAACATCTACTGATCGAGAAACCAGCGCTGATGCGCTAATCGCCGCTGCACCGGATGTGCAGGCTCTCTATGAATGGTTGCAAAAAGGCCCTAGGTTTGATGAATCTGTTCCAGTAGGGGAGCTTGCCAAAGAGCGATTCAGTGAGGACGGCACTCGTTTTCCTTTTGCCTTTTTGATACCAGAGTCCTATGACGCATCGCAGTCTTACCCGGTGGAGTTTATGCTCCATGGGGGAGTAGGCCGGTCTGAATGGGAGATAGGTGAGACATTGTGGCGCCGCGGCTACGATAGCCTGAAGAAAGAGGATCGCATATTAGTAGTGCCAGCGGCTTGGAAGGACGCTTATTGGTGGCAGTCAATGCAGGCGGACAACCTGACCGCATTGCTCAATTTGCTTAAGCAAAATTACAATGTCGACGAAAACCGCGTCAGTTTAACCGGCGTGTCAGATGGTGGCACGGGCGCTTATTTTTTCGCGTTTAAACAACCAACGCAGTGGGCTTCGTTTCTGCCTTATATCGGTCATCCCGGCGTGCTTCGCAATGCCAACAGCGGCGGTGGCTATCGGTTGTTCTTTGAGAATTTGTTAAATAAACC
Source organism: Glaciecola sp. (assembly GCA_047628735.1). GTDB lineage: Bacteria > Pseudomonadota > Gammaproteobacteria > Pseudomonadales > Pseudohongiellaceae > UBA9145. Next base: position 6,029 of record JBLHVT010000053.1, on the reverse strand, counting down.
TTTGTATATCGTCAATGGCGAAGTGGATCGGCTTTATCCAGCGGAATCAGTACAGCCCTTCATTAAACTACTGGAAGAAACTGGGGTCAGTCATACTTTTAAAATAATTAAAGATGGTGGCCACAATACCAATTGGTTGCCGGACGAGGCCCCGCTGATAGAGGCGTTTAAGGCGGAGAATCCCAGAGACCCTTTTCCGGATCATCTTGAATGGGTAGCAGACCGCACAGATCGCTATAACCGAAACCACTGGCTGGTAGTTAATAAGAGATCTACGCGTGGATCGCCAGCGATTATGGCTGTGACTCGAGAAGACAACAGCTTTACCGTGTCTGCAGATGGAGCTGCTGAATTTACGCTGTTGTTGAATCCTGACGAGGTAAATTTTGATGAAAGTATTACCGTCATAGCCAACGGTGAAGTCGTTTTTAACGACCGGGTTACCCCGAGTGCCAGCACATTGTTAGAGTGGGCTGGAAAGGATTTGGATCGCAGCCAGCTGATATTGGCAGAACTCAAGATATCTTTGCCGTTGGAATAACGCCAATCAGAGGTAGGTGGGAGGCAGGAGGTAGCTCCGAGATAAATGAGAGATCGATGCGAGATAGATGCGAGATCGATGCGAGGTGGATTAAGTTAAATTAAAAGCACCCAATGGCGCTAATCAAACGAGGGGACTGATAGTTTATTGCACCACAGCAGTGCGCCGCTAACTTTTGTAGGGAGAGACAGGTTTGAAAAAAAATATACGCCGAAATATTGATTTGGCTCTCACCGCTGTTGGTATCGCAGTGGTTTTTAGTGTGATTATTCTAGGAACCAGTTTGGACGTGCGGGCGCAGATGCCAATAGCACTTATTGGCGTATTGCTGATGGAAGCGCCGATTTGGGGCCTTTCGTCAAAGTTTATTCCTAACCAGCGCAAATACACCAGTCTTAGCGAAGAGGGTGATCGAATGCTCGACCTCATTAGAGAATTGAATTCTGCAGCTATCGCAAAAGAGATCGGCACGGAGGATGCTAAGCGTTTTCAAATAACATTAGAGGCTATGCATACCTCGGTGTTGAAAATGTCAGAACTTGCCAGCGATGAGGTTGATAACGCATCTAAGTCTGCTCCGACGGGCTAGGCAAGCTGATGCAACTGCCGCGATAGCAACTGATCTTTACGCCCTTTTTTATGATGGACAGTGAAAGCAAACCAATTCAAATCGATATCCTGTGCGCGAGGACGCAAACACTCACCCACTCTAAGCCCGCTCCCGTATAACAATTGAAGTATCAGTTTATTCCTAACTTCCAAATTTTTAAGAACTGACCTAACCTCATCTATAGAAGGAACATTACGCGGAGTTTGCTGGCAAGCTTGAACCCTGATCTCCCATTTCACGTTTTAGATATTTCTCAAAGAGGAAAACAATAGCATTCAGCGCTGTCTTTTGCGTATTAATACTTACTTGCCACTCTACAGCCATATAATTGAGGTAGGCACTTATCTGAGAAAGAGGCACAGTTGCGGGATGTTCATTGCCGGTAAAACAAATAGATCTGCGAATCGACAATAAATAGGTCTTTTGTGTAGCTAAACTATAGCCCCGCAGGCGAATATTAGAATGCACGTTTTCAATAAATTGACTGGCCATTTTTTAACTCTCCCTATTACCTTGAAGATAAGATGGCTAGGGTAGTAAATATGGCGCAAAATTGCGTAATTGAGTCTGAAACTACTTGCCTGGCTCGCTTTACATCAGTTACACGAAAACATGTCGATATAAATTAGGGGCGTAGGAATTACGTGGATCAAATATGAGGTGCTCTATATTGGCGATACACGGGGCACTCCATATTTAAACTGACCGGCCAAAAAATAAAGTGATTTATGATTAATAATAAAAGAGATGGCAGATACACTTGTCGTCACATGGAGAAAATACCGCGTGGAACAGATATACAAATGTTATGAGCATAGAGTGCAAATGAAAAGCTGAGTGTTCTTTCTCGGAATAGGACTGATCTTCACGCATGAACTAGATGCTATGGTTAATAATGAGTGGAGAGTCCTACCGTTAACTAGCTGGCTCTGCGATGAATTTGGAAAGCTTGTATTCCTAGTTGCACATATACCAATCGCGTCTATCGTTGCCGCACTGATATCAAGTGATAATGTGGTTACCCGAAATAGATCTCGGTTATTCATTTCGACATTGCTAGCTCTACACGGACTCTTGCATGCCGCTTTTATGATGAACCAGAGCTATGAATTTGAATCAGTAATTTCGAATATTCTAATATTTTGTGGGGCTGCATGTGGTGCCATCTATTTACTTCTAGATCGAATTCAATTATCAAGAAGTACATAACAATCAATTCAAAAAGGACAATGGTGATGCCATTGCCAATTAATACCGGTGTTATGTGTCTGTTGGAAGCTTGAAGACACTGCGAAATTTGATACTAATTGGGAGCTAAGCCTAGCTTGAAAAAATATACTACACATCTTTGGGTGCTAGCGGGATTCCTATTTATGCTCCCTAGCATTCTTGGCAACGGTAGGACTGAGCTTATTCCGATAGGCATAGTCTTTTTAGTGGTAGGCATCACTTCTAGGTCCAAAGAGAGCAACTCCGAGAATACAGAGAAGGAGTAGCCTCAGGAAACGGCGTGCGACAGGCACAACCATTAATGCATAGGGTTTACTCACACCATATAAAGACAATTGGCCTCAGTTAGGTTTATTGCCATGGAGGCTCAAGAAAAATTATTAAGGCCAGTACCACGAAAGCAAATCGCAAAGATGTTGATGTTGATCTTGATCGCCGTACTTGGGACCTATATCACTACTCAACAATAAGAAGAATATGAGGCCCGCATTGAAAACCCCTTGATTCAACGAAACAGCAGATTTGTGCGCCCGCTCGTGCCTCCAGGACCATGATAGCTGGGCCTTGTGCTCACGACACATAACAATCAAACCAAAAACAAAATGTGGCAAGATCAAGATATGAAATGTAGATTGCGACAAAATTAAAAAGAAGCGCTACTGCACACCTACTAGCAATAGCGTTATGTGCTCAAATATTCTAAATATGACTCAATGATAAGAACTTTAATTTTATGAATCAAATTATGTCCACATTTGAGATAGCCGACCTTATTATTAGCGTGACAGGTCAGATGGACTCGCTTTTTTACTATTGGATGTCAGCGTCATTCGCCGTACTAATAAGTTCCTATATAGGTAAAGAGCATTTCAATTATTCAATAACGCTCTCGATATCTTTGCTCTATTTTCTTGCCTCGCTAATGTTCTTAGCAAGATACTACGCTATGACCACCCTGATCATTCATTACACGGAATTGGCTGGGGACTCGCTACCACAACAATTCATAGCCGCTTCACCCATTATAGGAATGACGCGAGCACCAACTTTCATTATTGGTTGTATTATTACTGAAGTCTATTTGTGGCATTCTTATATTAGAAATAAAAGCGAAGTGTCAAACACTTAAAGCACAGCCAACATATAGCCGCCAGATTAATAAGGAAGCCTTGGGTAACTCCAATAGCAGGGGCGGCATTACTGGCAACTGCTGGTTTTTAGCAGCGGTAGTTTCCCTTCCTCATTAGCTTAGACATTCCTAACATGTTTCTGTTTGCAACAGGCTCTTGCATCTGGGTCACGCTTACCCTCTAATTAGAGTAGAACTGCTAGAGTTCGAATTATAAGAGGCTCATCATGACATTAAGAATAACTAGACTCATTCAAGTATTCAGCGCGTTTACCCTTGTATCTGCTACTGGGTTATTTTCTACTGCTTTGCAAGCGCAGGAGGGCAATGCACGCGGCCCCATCGGCGAAAGCCCTTATGACATAGTATCCCTTTGGCACGACCCGTTTGCGGAGCCAGGCTTTGCCTTCGGTGGCAATTCAGGGGTTTGGGCTGAATCTCCAGATCGCATTATTATTGCTCAGCGAGGTGAGACGGTTTTGCCTTATCCAATTCCTGAAGGTTTTCTTGGCTTTGCAGGCGACATGGGTTTGAACGTGCTTCGCGATACAACGCGCCGAACATGGCAAAACTGCTTATACACCGTTAACGGTGACGGAGAAGTGCAAGAGATTTGGAATCAATGGGACTACTTGTGTGAAGACTCTGACGGGCCCGGCCCTCATAGGGTGAGAATTAGCCCCTATGATCCTGAAAGCCGTGTTTGGGTTATCAATGAAACCTTTCACCAAATTTATGTGTTTTCAAATGATGGCAGTGAATTACTGCTAACACTTGGTGAAAAGCTTGTGCCAGGAACCGATGAAAACCATTTCGCCCGCCCTCAAGATGTGGCATTTCTGCCTGATGGCCGAGTTCTTATTGCCGATGGTTTAGATAACCACCGCATTATGATTATGGATAATGAGCTGAACTATATAGGTGAGTTTGGTGGTTTTGGTGAAGGGCCGGGTCAGTTTGATGGCATTCATGCTTTGGGTGTTGGTCCTGACGGCTTGATTTTTGGTCTGGATCGACTGGGCGGGCGAATCAACGTGTTTAGAACCACCGACGATCCCGCGGTAATGGACTTTGTCGACGTGTGGGACGGATTTACTTTGCCACTGGATATTATTGTCAACGACGACAGCATTTGGATTACCGATCTTGGCCCACTGCGGTTCATTAATTTAGATTTTGAAGGTAACTATCTTTACACCTGGTTAGTGCCTCGTGAGCTGCCGGACGGCTATATTGAAGTACATACTTTTTCAGTGGACTCGCAAGGCAGCCTCTATGGAGGTGATAATCAGTACGGTCGCTCGCAGAAGTTTGTTCCTAAAGCCGACGCAGATCCGGCGCTGCTTATTCAGCCTCCTTGGGTAGCCAAGTAGATCGCCCCGATGAGCTTAGTCACTAGATTAGTGCTGGCAGTTGGCATAGCCAGCATTGGGCTTAGCAGTCTTGCCCAAGACTCATCTGTGCGTCTGAACAAGGCAATCGAATTGCTGGAAAATGATTCGCCAGCCTTTGGCTTGCTGTCTTTTGATTACTCGTTGAACAACGCTCGATCTTTATCAAGATCGGGTTTGGATTTTATCATTATTGATATGGAGCATGCGCCGTTTGATGTAGAAAAACTTCGCCTGTTTCTTCTTGGTATGACTGATAAAAGAACAATCGCTGAGAAAGGCAATCTACAGCCGGATGTGATTCCAATAGTAAGGATTCCGGCGACGGGCAAGGAAAATTTTTTAGCACAGGCCAAACAGGTACTAGACGTTGGTGCTTTTGGAGTCATGTATCCATCTATTAGCACGAGGGAGGAAGCTGAATTAGCGGTTCGTGCCACACGTTATCCTCAGCTCAAAGGTGCTCAAGACTACGAACCTAATGGACTGCGCGGGCGAAATCCAGCCAACGCAATTTGGTACTGGGGTGTGACAGATTATTATGCGAAAGCCGATGTATGGCCGCTCGACTTAGCGGGCGAATTACTTGCTGTAATTCAAATCGAAACAGAGCAGGGCGTCAAAAATATTGATGATATTTTATCGGTCCCGGGGATAAGTGTTATTTTTATCGGGCCTTCTGATTTAAGTGCAGATATGGGCTACGCCAGTGCGGCAGCGCCAGAGGTTGAGGCGGCAATTCAGACGGTGCTTGAAAGCTGCCTTGAAAATGCGGTGGCATGTGCGATTACAACAAACCAAAATACTATTGAGCGGCGCCTGCAAGAGGGCTTTCGTTTTGTAACATTGGGCCTAGATGGAGGGCTGTCAGAAAGAGCCTCTGAGGCATTGAGAAGAGGTAGAGAGGCATCTGGCAGGGATGATGTGGAGTCAGATGCGGTGCCAAATAGCGCTCCGTATTGACGACTATTTATTTTTTATATTTCTATCGTCCCAGCTTTTCACTTTTCCACCTTTTATCTGTTTTGGCCATTTTCTAAGTTGGATTTTGGCCTAACCCCAATACCGTTTTCTTTAAAGTCGTTTGAGCACACCTTCTATTCGAGAAAAGGCATCTTCCAATACTGA
>JBLHVT010000052.1:0-23061 GCA_047628735.1 Glaciecola sp. | reverse complement strand
GTCTGAGTCTTATCTCAAAACTAAAGAACACCGCGCTCACCGTAGAGCTCTTTAGTGAATTACTCGCCTTTCTATTTACTGGCCTTTTTATTTACTGGCCTTTCTATTTACCGGCCTTTTTATTTACTCGCCTTTACCTAAATGTTCCAATTTTAAGCCGACGGCAGATCCAGATCCAAAACCTTTCCAGTAGCTGTGATCAGCGTTTTCTTTGCCACTTGATACGGAGTATTTTCCGTTTGCTCCGTCAGGAACCACATCTAAATATTCCAGTTTTGATTCATCACCTTTTAAGTAGAGGTCAAGATAGGCCGTTACAAAATGGCCCATGATATTATTCATTCGCACAGTGTCCCAAACCGGATCTGTATAGTGGCTAGCACCCATTTGATCATCGTTGTTCAATATCTCAACGGGCAAAGGATAGGGCGCTGCTGCATTGTGCCCGGCATTTTTAAAAGTAAGCAAATATCGATCGCTGCCGGTCGCTTGCTCATAAATTGCTCGCGGGCCATTTTCATAGCCTGCAACCGTATCGGCATCGCCAGCAATGTAGAGCGCCGGCACAGAAATACCAGCGAGATCTTCAGCTGTCCAAAAGTTAGCGTTCATCCCCCAAGGTGCTACCGCAACACCGACTTTAATACGTGAATCGAGTGAGCCTCTATAATCTGGGTTTCTTGTTGCATGGGCATTCAAAAGTTCATTGGGCGGGGCCCCCAATGACCCGATTATTTCATCTGTATAGCCGCCACCAAGATTGTTAACTAAGCCATAGCCGCCCATCGAATAGCCGACAACGGCTGTGGTGTCGGCATCGAGCATGTTACTCAGAAAATGGTCTGAATCTTCGCTAAACCCAGCCATAGTGTCGAGCACGAAGCGCTGATCCAAAGGCCGGTTGTAGAGAGTGCTTGAGAAAGCCTTCTGGTCGTCATAGGTGCTGTCAGTGTGATCGACAGATGCGACGACATAGCCTTTACTGGCCAAGTTTTCACCCAAGTGACTCAGTAAATAACGGTTGCCAGGATAGCCGTGGGAAATAATGACCAGTGGAAACTCACCATCGGAGGTAAGGGCCTTAGCATCGCGAACAGCTTTGCCGGTAAGCGTAGCGGTAATAGCAGGGTTTCGTGTTAAGGCCTGGTATTCACCACCTGAAGACTGATTGCTGGCCAACTGCGCCGGATACCAAATCTCCAGTGTCAGCGGGCGATCATACACGACCGAATCCCCATTACGGGGAGTGTTTAAAACATCGATTCGGTTCGAATCTACAGTCTCTACTGTGCGAACACCGATAGTATAGCTGCCGAATTGCGCCAATTCAGGCGCATCAGGGCGAACAGTATCGATAGGATTAGTCTGAGCCAAACCAGAACTTGCTATAATCGTTAGTAGAGCGATGCCAGCTAGCTTTTTCATCTTTAATTCCCCAGAGAAACTATGCATGCTCGATCGGGCATGCAGCCTAAATTAGATTGAGGAAGATTACGGCAACTATCGAGTGTATGCCAGTGCGCGTTCCTCTGCGGTGTCTGTGTGCCCTGAAAAGTCGTGCGAAATCAGATACAAACACGGCACAAGAAACAGTGTGATCACGGTTGCGAAAAGCACTCCAAAGGACAAAGAGATTGCCATCGGGACAATAAAGAAAGTCGCCGGGTTAGCCGTCGCCATTAAAGGCACAAGACCGATAAAGGTTGTAATAGAGGTCAGGAAGATTGGCCTGAAACGCATCATCCCTGCTTGTGACACCGCATCAACCATCCCTACTCCCTCTTCCCGAAGCCTGTTAATCGTAATCACCAGCACCAAGCTCGCATTCACCACAACCCCGGAAAGCGCGATAATTCCCAACACAGAGAAGAATACAATATCAGCCCCCATGATAAAGTGACCAAAAACCGCACCGATAGCACCAAAAGGGATAACACTCATTATGACAAGAGGTTGAACATAGGATTTAAGCGGTATTGCCAGCAGTGCAAAGATCACCATCATCGCAATAGGAAAAGTATTGAGTAGCTCGCCAAGTGACTCAGCCGAACGCTCGCCCTCCCCACCAACCACTAGCTCCACGTCTAACTCTTGCGCCCATTTGTCTCGGTATTTAGATAAAACTTCGCGCCGAATTTCTTCCGGAGTAATTACGTTTCGATCTACATCGCCAATGACCGTTATCACGCGACGACCATCTTGCCGCCGAATCGAAGAGTAGCTGTTGCCAAGTGTATAGCTCGCAATACTGAGGAACGGCACTTCCGCCCCGTTAGGCGTGCGTATAAGCAAGTCTTCCAAGTTCCCAAGGGATTGTCGTTCCGGTTCTGGGTAGCGCACCATGACTCGAATATCATCAGGCCCTCGCTGAATTCTTTGAGCCTCGGCGCCAAAGAAAGCTTGCCTAACTTGAGTCGCAATATCGTTTAAGGTCAGACCTAAAGTCTTACCTCGATCTAGAAGCTGGATTTGTACTTCTTGCTTGCCAGCTCTAAAAGAATCTGACACATCAAACACCCCAGGATAGCGCATAAGCTCTTCTCGAAGCTGTGTAGACGCAAGTTTTAAATTATCTTCATCACGGCCCTCTAACCGATAGTTAATTGCCTCTCCAGCTGAAAATGCATCAGAGACAAAAGTAAGTTCTAAGGCATCTGGGATAGTGCCAACTTTTTCTCGCCACCGATCTCGAATATCACCAGAGCTCATCTCACCGCGGTCGAAAAAAGGTTTTAAATAGAGAACAACCTCAGCCACTTCGCTGCTACCAGCGTTAGAGCCGCCGCCGCCCGGACCTCCCCTAGGTGCCTGACCACCTACAATAGTCAGTATGCTATCAACAATACTTTCAGTGGCCGCAGGCGCCAAACCTGCAGCCTTAAGATCCACTAACTCTAGATCTAGCTCTGCCTTCAGCTCTAAGGCTTTTTCTTCTAATAGGCTAACCGCTTCTTCTGTTATGTATCCCGGAACACCTACAGGCATTTTCACAGTGCCGAAAACTGTGTCCCCTTCGATAGAAGGAAAAAACTGAAAATTGACTCGTCCGCTAATCAGTAACGCCAGAACGATGATAATGACACCGGTCGCGGTCGCCCACGCGGCATAGCGGTATTTTAATACCTTGCGTAGCGCTCGGCGGTAACCATGCTCAGCAAAGTGTTCCATACTGTCTGAAATCTTACCCTGCAAAGTCTGCCAGCCAAGAACTAGCCTAGTCCCCTCAAACATATAACCTTCAGTTTTTCGGTGTGCAATATGACCAGGTAAAATTAATTGAGATTCAATCAGACTCGCAATCAAACAAAAAACCACCACGCCGCCAATCACATTCGAAAATGCACCAAACGACCCCGTCTGAAGAAGCAAAGGCAAGAACGCGGCGATAGTTGTAAGTACGCCAAAGATGACTGGAACTGAAACTTCAACAGTACCCTCGATGGCTGCCTCTTCTTTACTTAAACCCTGGCGCTCAAAATAGTAAATCCGCTCTCCCACTACAATGGCGTCATCCACCACTATGCCGAGCACCAAGATGAAGCCCATCACTGTCAACGAACTGATAGTTAAACCAATGGTAGGGAAAATAGCCAGCGCACCGGCTATCGCTATAGGGATACCTGCGGCGACCCATATGGCGAGCCTAAATTTAAGAAACAATGCCAATATGATTAGCACCAGAATTAAGCCGGTGTAGGCGTTTTGAGCGACTGTCGCGATTCTGGTCTGGGTGCTAACCGATGAATCGGTAATGATGTCCAGACTCATCCCTTCAGGCAAGTTGAATTCTGCCGAGCTCATAAATTCGCGTACTTGCTGAGCCGAGCGGACGATGTCTTCATCACCAACACGCAGAATATCAATTATTGCTGCGTTTACGCCGTCAAGGCGGGCATCCAAATAGCCTTCCTCGAATCCATCTCTAACTGTCGCTATCTGCCCCAAACGCAATTGGGTTCCATCAGGGAACGATTGAATTACAACATTTTCATACTCGCTGCCGTTGTAGACTTGGCCCTTGGTGCGGACCAATATTTCTCCTGAGTCTGTACGGATTGTGCCGCCGGGAAGGTCAAGCGAGGCACGGTCGATTGCGAGCGCGATTTGATCGAGCGTCAAACTGTACTGACGAAGCGTGTACTCTGATACTTCGATTGAAATTTCAAAAGGCCGAATATACTCAATGCTTACCGTAGACACCTCGGGTAAATCCAAGATGTCGTTTCGAATTTCTTCTGCGATCACTTTGAGACTGGCGTCGTCGGTCTCGGAAGACAGTGCCATGGTCATTACATTACCGCTGGCACTGAAAGAACGAACAATAGGCCGCTCCACTTCGATAGGGAAAGTCTGAATAGCGTCGACCTTGCCCTTAATATCGTTGAGCACGCTATTAAGATCCGCGCCGGTTGCTAGAGTAAGGGTGGCGTCACAGCCGCCCTCTCTCGCTGTACTGGTAAAGACATCGATATCTTCTGTGCCTTCCAAGGCTTCCTCAATTCGTAAACACACAGCGGATTCCGCCTCTTCTGGAGTCGCACCAAGGTATTGAACACTCACCTGAATAAGCCCGAACTCGATATCGGGAAATTCTTCTTGGTTAATCGTGTTGTAGGCAATAAAGCCTCCAACCAAAAAGATGAGCATCATCAGATTAGTCGCGACCGGATTTCTAACAAACCATGCAATTGGGGTTCTCAAAGCTAACCTCTATAAACTGTGTGATGTAACTTAACTGTGTGCTGACCGACTAAATAGAGCCAGGCAATAATTAGATAACTTCTACAACAGGTTGAACGGACATTCCTTCAACCACCGCCTGTATCGGCGAAGTACAAATTAGCTCTCCTGGCAGCAGACCACCATTAATAAGCACCCGAGATTCTTCCAAACGGAATATCTCAATTTCTCGGTAATACATTTTGTTTTCTGAATCTACAACCAAAACTTGATTGTTATTACGAATCACTGAACGCGGTAAAACGATTAGGTCGTCTACCCGCTTGCCTGCGATATTAGCTTGAACAAATAAGCCTATGGGCAAAGGAATTTGGATGTTGCTGGAATTGTTAGCGCTAGCGGACTCTGGCTGATCAACCCGAATAATAGTCTGGACAGTGTTGCTATTAGCATCAATGACCGCTTCGGTTCGAACCAATTTGCCTTCCCAGAAATAAGCCTCGCCACCGTAGTAACCCGATAGAGATACTTTAGGTGCCTGTTCTTCAGACAACACACCGCGAGAACCTAAAGGTATATCTAAATAACCCAGCTGACGGATGGCAAGCGGCAAACGTACTTCCACCTCATCGGCTCCGTGAACGATTGCAACCGACTGGGCACGATTCACATATTGTCCTAGCTCTACGTCTCTACTTTCAATGATGGCATTAAACGGCGCCTTGAATTCGGCCCTTTCCAAGTTCAGTTCGGCTTGACGATAGTTTGCCTGCGCATCCGCCAAACGAGCGCTATTGACCTCAGCTTGACGCCTTGTATCTTGCAACTGCGAGTCGCTGGCAAGGTTTTTCTCTGCAAGCTCGATAAAGCGCGCCAGTTCACTGCTAGAAAAACGCGACTCCGCTTCGACCTGCTGTAATGCAGCTAAGCTACGCTCTCTTGCAGTTTCAAAATCAACCGAATCCAATCTTAGTAGCGACTCGCCTATAGCAACATAGCCACCGGCTTCCATGGCGGGAGAGATCCAAGAGACAGGCCCTTCAACGGCAGCCGAGATCGATGCGGTCTGAGCAGGCTGCACTCTTCCCTGTGACTCAACGAAAAGCTGAACTGATTGTAACTGCGCCTCGACAACTCGAACCGCTACAGGAATAATTTCAGGTGAAGATTCCGCTACTTGAGTAGGCGAACGCACTAAGATTGCCGCAAATAGAATACATGTAACTAGTATTCCGATTGGTAGTAAAATCCGCTTCATTCAAAAACTCCTTTTAGTTGTTCGCTGTGCTGCAAAATATTTAATTTTCTTATGCTTTTCATTGTTATTTTATCTCTGCGCTACGATTCTCTATAACGGTTTACCTAACTCAAACCCTTAAATATAGCCCTGCTCTACGAGGCCGTTCATTTAACCCTCTGCTCGGTCCACTTTAAAGTCGACAGACAGAAATTAAACGGCGCCGCAGCGAAATACTTGATACAGCAACGTTCAGCGGCGAAGTTGGAAATCGTTTCATACGCCATGCCCAGCTTGGCGTGCCTCGATGGCATTTGCGGCTGCAATTCTCAACTGATCAAAATGCCCCCTAACCGCTACACTAGCTAGCTCCCCATCTCTAGTTTCAATACTGGTTTTCAAAGCTTTCAGCGTTTTAGCTGCCAAGCTTCTTGGAATTTCCGGTTTAATCCCCAGGCTCATCATGTGATCTATAAATTGAGCGCGAAGGTCATTGCTTATAAGCCTAACCACCAAATTATCGGCGATATTTCCAAGCGTTTCCAAAAAATGCCGCCATTGCTGATGAATGGACTCGGAATCGTTGGTTTGCTTAGCAAGTTTAACGATGGCTTGATGTAGTTGGTTCAATTCCTCTTGGCTGGCTTTTCGCACCGCTGAGCGCGCTGTAAGCGTGGCTAGCGCGCAGTATGTTTCCAAAAACTGATCTACTAGCTGCGGATCTGGTATGTCACCCAACTCCAACATTGGCCCCAAAACCGCTAAGCTCGCCGTTTCTATTGGCTGGACTCTAGCCCCACCAGCAAAGATTCGAATCAAGCCTAATTGTTCAAGCTGCGAAAAGCCTTCTCGAACAGCCCCACGACTTGCATTGAAACGCGTGGCTAAATCTCTCTCAGACGGAAATCTGTCACCGGGCCGATAGCGGTTTTTGAGAATATCGGTACGCAAAGATGCTGCGATCTCGTGACTGATTGCGTGGTTAGGAAACACAGCTAGGAAACACAGTTGGAAAACATAGCTAGACTGCACCGTTAGGAAATATCGCTAAGAAAAATGGCGAACAACAAACAACAGAGTATTTGAAATTTAACTCGACCATATTGGTAGGACCAATTATAAGAAGCAACATGCAGATAGCGAGTGCTAGGCGCTAGATTGGAGACAAACTGGGATGGGCCGAAGGTTAGAAGCCCCCAAACAACTCAAGCTCAAGTAGAGATTCATACCGCGCGTCATTTAAGTCAGCAGCGTCGAGCGTTACTGAAAGCAGAGCATCGATGTCCGCAGCAATTAAATCTGCCGCTTGCCGATGCTTGCCATCTGCAAGTGCTATTTGAAGAATGGAAGCCCACATCGTGAGCATACGGTTATCGATCTTCCTAATTGAGTTCTCTTTAGACCATTCAGATGCGATTGAAATACCAATACCTAGCAGCTTTTCTGAAAACCCGTCATCTCGCTCATCGCCAGTTTCGTCCAAGATAATACTTTCCACATCGTTCCAGCCTGTAGGGTAGGCAATGTTCCCTTTATAGAAGGCCGTGACCCAGTAAAGGTAGACGCCAAGCTCTTGTTGCTGCTGGTTAACAGGGTCGGCGTTGTAAGCCTCCACGAAATTCGCAACTTCCGGGAGGTCCTGAGGCCAGTCTTCAAGGTTGTTCAGGGAGCACGCACTGCAAAGGATAGCAATATGCATCAGACACACAAACCGCAGTGAGGAAAAATTACATTGAAGGTGGGTCATAACGGCTCTAAATCTATTGATTATCGGGTTTTTATAAATAGTTTTGCTCAAAACCAGTTTCATTTCCGAAATTAAACAAAACTCTGATTCTATGCTTAGCAGATATGCTTCCATGCTTATATAGTAGGCGGCTATCATTCTTGTATCCTTGCCAAAATGATGTTTATGTTAACCTCTGCAAGCACTTATTTATCTACCAAAGTGCTATTGTTTAACCTTTTACACTCATGAGCGGCTCGCTTGGATCAAATTTACTTATTTTCTATCTAAGTTTACCCCCCCCCGTACCCCGTAGGACAAATTTTGCCCAACATAGCTAAAACTGTGGGCCAGAACCAGCTATAATGAATTGCTAATAATTAAAACAAAATAGTACAGTTGTCTCATCACGCTCTATACGGAAATTAGAACCTATATGGAACCTATTAAGAAGTACCTGATCGACAACTTTGAAGGCGTGTTCATTTTAGTAATACTCCTCGTAGTTAGTGCTATCGTATGGCTAGTCGACTTGAAACTCTCATTCCTCAATTTTTTCTATCTACCGGTGTTGCTCAGCTCGTACTATCTCGGCATACGCTCAGGGGTATTAGGGGCATTTTTTACATTTCTAATCGTTGCCATTTTTGCCAGCATTTACCCTGAAAGGTTTATAGGACCCACGGATATTTTTGGACTGTGGTCGTCAGTGTTGATTTGGGCAGGGTTCCTTATTTTGACAGCGGTCATAGTTGGGTTTACCCACCGCGAGTTACAAAACGAAATGACTGAGGCACTGAGATCCCGAGCAGAAGCTTCAGGCAATGCCGAGCTCTTAGAACAAACCATGAGGACCATTAGAGAGTTTGAATCAGAACTTGACCACAAAGTTGAAGAAAGAACCAGAGTATTAGAAGAAAAAACCAAAACCATAAGCGCGCACAAAGAAAAAGTCGAGGAAGCCCTCTACTCAACGATGGACCCGGCAGTGGTCAAGCTGATGATTGAAAATCGCATCAGAACTGAGAATCGCCGAATCAGCGTTATGTTTTCCGATCTAAAAGGTTTTACAACTTATTCAGAAGAGCATTCTGCGGAAGTCGTGATCACCGAGCTCAACAAATATCTCGCGGATATGGAAACTATCTTGCTGCAATACAATGCTCATATAGATAAGTACATGGGTGATGGGATCATGTCCGAATTTGGTGCGCCAATTCGCTATGAGAAACACCCACTGCTCGCTGTAGCCTGTGCTTGGAAAATGCAGGAACGCATGCGCAGCTCGGACTATCCGTTTGAGATGAGAATTGGCATTGCAACTGGAGTTGCAACAACCGGCATCATCGGCGCCAAACGTCAATCATTTACGGCATTCGGGGATACCGTCAATTTGGCATCTCGCATCGAAGGAATGTGCGAACCGGGATATGTCACTATCGACGAGGCAACTTACAAGGACTGTTCTGATGTATTCGAGATGAGGCCAGTGTCTGGTCTTTCTTCCTACACACAGTTTGAAAACGTCTCGATTGTAGATCAAATCAACACCGCATTAGGTGAAGTCAAGCTCAACCCCGATGACGTCAAACTACGCATCAAGGTTGCAAACCTTCTGTTGAAAGCGAAGGATCCAGAACAGGCTGCAACTCACCTGAAGTTAGCGATGAAGATGGCACCCGATAGCGATGCTGCCAAAGTGGCCTACGCCGAAAACTCAATCGTTCTTGAGAGTCAGCGTGACCTAACCGTGCGAGGCCGCCGCAGCACTGTCCACTTATATGAAGTCGTTTCGTTTAAGAGCCCGCTTGATAACTGCAAACAGTTGCCTCGTGCGTTACTTACCGATCTTCAAACTAAAGTCGACAAACTAGTTACCTTTCCCGAAGACCTCGTGTTGCCTATAGAATGCATAGATGCCTCAGTTGGGTTTGCGCGTTTGACCGGAGTTACGGCGTATCTAATGGCTGGCCTTATGGACTTGGTCGATCAGGAAAAACATGACGTTCTGGAAGCGGGATATCTAGCTGAGGTAGGCAAAACTATTGTCCCGGAAAATATTCTCAACCGAAATGGCGGCCTAACCGAGGATGACTTCACCCACGTTCATATGCATCCAAGAGAAGGTGTTCGAAGACTGCGCACAATCGGCTATCAAAATGAGCAAATGCTTGAACTGATTGAATGCCACCACGAGAATTTCGATGGCACAGGATACCCGGCAGGAATCAAAGCTGAAAATATTCCCATTGGTGCGCGCATCTTAGCCGTTGCTGAAGCCTATATCAGCCTCACTTCAAAAAGGCCTTATCGTGATCCATGGGATGCCAAAGCAGCCTTCAATGAAATTGGCAAATATGTTAAATCAGGCAAATTTGATCCTGAGGTTGTGAACGCGTTAGGAAAAATAGTTGCGCAGCTTTAATAGTGCTTAGCCCCAAATAGTAGCGCCGCTTTGACAGTAGCGCTGCTCTAACTAGCTCTCCGCGACAAGCGATGCCAATACTCGCCGCTGACCCTCGAAAGGTCTGCGGCCATGCATAACTAAATAGTTATCCACCAGCGCAACATCCCCTGTTTGCCAAGGCAAGTCAAAACTCAGCTCATCGCTCAACGCGATGGCAGTTGCCATAGACTCCTGAGGTATTTCACTGCCATCGCCGAAGGTGATTGCGCGATTCTTTTCGTTACGAATGTCTTTCCAACCTCTAAAAGCAGCAATCAACTGATTAAAAAAAACTTTTCGGCCATCTGCAAACCCTTTAACAGCAGGTAAAATCGGTGACGTTACCTTTAGATCGCCACTGCAAAACCATTTCCATTCATAGCCCAGTTCTCGCAGTTTAGACTCAGCGGCCTCTTTTGATGCAGCGCTTAATGTACTGTGCCAACTTCGACCCTGACCCGATTCAGCATCATCTGACTTTGGCATAGTGTTTGAGTAACGAACACCTAAGCGCTCGCACTTGGACACAAATTCAGGGTCTGAGTCTTCAAGTCGATTCAGCAATATATCGGATCGGCACAGTGGAGTAGCCCCGCCCGAGTTTGCTGCTAGCTCGCAAAAGAAAAAGAGCTTTGATGGATAAATAGGTGTCTGGGCCATTTCATGGTGTAGGAAAATAGAAACACTTGCCGGCGCCTCGTTAGCCGTAAAGACCTTTTCCGTTCGATTAGTTCTTACTGCATTTGAAAGGGATTCACTGTAAGTGAAATTCGGCAAATCAAATGCAGAGATAAACTGATCAAAATCCTCAGCCGTAACTAAGGGAAAACCGCGAAACAAAATTGCACCGTGAGTTGATAGCTGCTTTAACAATTCTTCACGGTGTAGAGCAAGCATGGACAAAATATCTGGCAAGGACGCATCCGCCCTACTGTTTGCCAAGGCCAGAGGGAATTCCACTCCAGCAAAGTTTTGCTGGCCGCTGACCTTCACTTTCTGAGCAAATAAATTCACTGACACCTCAATCGTAGATTGGATAAAATTTATTAAAAGCTAGATCACAAAAAATAGCAGGATCGTTAAAACGCCTGTCTGAATTCAATTCAGAAACGGCAGCCATCTCCGTTGAATTAAGCTCAAAATCAAATAGTGCTAAATTCTCTATTAGTCGCGTCACCTTGCTTGTCTTTGGAATAATGGCTGTGCCTCGCTGAACCCCCCATCGCAAAACCACCTGAGCCGGCGTTCGGTTTACCCGTTGCGCCGCGGCCTTAACAACTGCCTGCTCTAATACCGATTCGCTGGTTGATGCCATGTCCAGTGCCAGATAGGATAAGGCGCCGAGCGGAGAAAACGCGGTAACAGCCATATCGTACTCATTCGCTAAGCGCAAAAGCCGTTCTTGGGTCAGGTAAGGGTGGGATTCTACCTGTAGCATTGCTGGCTTTATTTTGGCGTAAGAAAACAGATCGTGAAGCAGTGCCGAGTTATAGTTGCAAATGCCTATCTGCTTGACTAGACCTTTCTCTACCAAGGCTTCCATCGCTCTCCAGGTATCCATAAGAGGCACCGGTGAAATTTCCATCGTTGGATTTTCAGATTCCGGATCAAAGAACCACTCTGGTGGATACCTAGTTTCAAAATCAACGTACTTTAAAGAGATAGGAAAATGAATAAGGTATAGGTCTAAGTACTCAACCCCCAAATCGGCGAGCGACTTTTCACAAGCAGCCTGAACGTGATCTGGATTATGGTAAGTATTCCAAAGTTTAGAGGTAACCCAAAGTTCCTCGCGGGTGCACAGCCCGCTTGCTAGGGCACTAGCTATTCCCTCACCTGCTTCGCGTTCATTGCCGTAGTCTGCAGCACTGTCTAAATGACGATAGCCTACATCGATGGCTTGGCGAACGGCTTCTGCCGTATCGGATTTTTCTATTTTCCAGAGACCCAAGCCAACTGTTGGCATAGACGCTATCCCAACTTTAATCACAGTAGATGTCACTTTAAAGCATCCTCTAAATTCAAATTATTAATGTAGTCATCGATAATAATAGCCGCGCCGCTCAGAATCGACTGTTGTGCTGCCGAGGCCACGATCAAAGCCCATAAACCTTGAAGCGGTGTCGCGCTGTCGGTGAGCTTGCCATCTAGCCTGTCTACAAGCGCCATGTGCTCAAAGAATGTTGCCCCATGATGGCCGCTCCCCTCAATCAAAGGCGCATAGGTTAAATCGAAGAACTGCTCTCCTACAGCAGCATCGTTTTCCAAAACCAAGGTCGCCTTTGAACACCTTCCTTCCACAAAACTGGACTTCTCTGAGGCGGTGATGCGGCCGCCGCTGCCTGTGACAATGAGCTCCTCATAGAGCTCTGGACAGAACATATTGAGAGTAAAGTTCGCTCTTATTCCGTTGCTGTAATCTATGATAACAAAACAGTGATCATCAATGTCGCAGACTTTACCCTCGTAAGTGAAATCCAAAAAATTTACCCCCTGCCCGCCGCTTGCATACACCCTCGTTGGGGGTGCCTGCGCCATCATATTGATCAGGTCAAAATAGTGGCAGCATTTTTCAACCAATGTGCCACCGCTGTTTTCATTAAACTTATTCCACTGGTTCACTTTGTCCAAGAACGGCGGACGATACTCAGACATACTGATGGTCTTTACGTCGCCCAGCTCGCCTTTTATCTTAATAAGATGGAAGGCTTGTGAGTATTGCGACTTGTACCGATATTGCATGCCAAGCTGAATGAAATTTGAATATCGCTGCGCCATGCCCACAATTTTTGCAGCCTCTAGCAAGCTCGTCGCCATAGGCTTTTCCACAAAAATTCCTTTCCCCGATTTAATCGCTGTTTGCAGTATTTCAAAATGGGTAAAATTTGGCGTACATATCAACAAAGCATCTACGGAATCGTCAAAACAAGCGTCTTCCAAGCTTTCATATCTAACCAGCGCTGTGTTTGCATAGCTTGCAAACTCTTCATCAGCAATTTTTAAACTCTCAGCAGAAGTATCAAACACCCCGTTGATTGCAGTTTTGCCAAGTAAAGTAGCGACACGCATGTGCTCTCTACCAATCATCCCGCAGCCGATCAGATTGAGTCGATACTGCGCTTCAGCCTTAGGCTGGATATGATTTTTTGCGAGTAGGCGCTGCAGCGCAGGCGCATCATAAAAACGAAGTGCGCCCGCGGCATAGTCAGGATATTCCATTTAAGGTAAGTCTCTTAATGGCTGCGCAATTAAGCGAGGGAGCTTATTATAAACCCCAAGCGTCCAAACAGCAGCATTAGCGATTATCAGCGCTATTAGCAGCGGCCAGAACAACGCACTTATGCTATTGACCAAACCGACTTCGGAGAACAACAAATAAAGAAATACGATTGCTGAAAACAAAGTAAATGCACAGGGACCCGCTAAATGCCAAGGAGTTAGGTCAACTTTGTTTTGCAGTGTATAAGTCCAAGGAGTCGCTCGAGGCTTAAGCGAGCCTACGGCGAGCATGATGCCAACCTCTAGCACAAATAAAATGGCGTACAAGTGAAGAAAGTGCAACGACGTATAGTCAACCAATACAAATTGAAATAAACCGTAAGCAACAAGATGAAAAGCTATTGCAATCTTAGCACCAAGCGCTGGCACGCGCTTGGTGAACAGCCCGACAATCACAATTGAAATCACCGGTATATTGTAAAAACCAGTAAATATCCGAATAATTTGCCAGAGACCTTCAGGCGCAAACTGTAGCAGGGGTGCAACCACAAAGGAGAAAAGCGCTATAACGACACTTGCTATTTTTGCGACTTTCACCAGCTGCTTATCAGACGGCTCTTGTTTTTGCATCGGCGCATAAACGTCTAAACAAAACAGCGTTGCCGCGCTGTTTAACAGCGAGTTAAACGAGCTAAAAACGGCACCAAGTAATACTGCTAAGAAAAAACCTGTAGCGTATATCGGTAGCACATCACGAATCAGTCGAGGGTAGGCTAGGTCTATTGAACTTAAACCCTCTCCATATAGATGGTAGGCAATCACACCCGGCATCATCATCATGAAGGGCACGAGCACTTTAAAATAACCCGAAAACAACACCCCTTTTTGTCCCTGCGCCAAATTCTTTGCACCGAGCGTTCGTTGAATTACATATTGATTGGTACACCAATAAAAGAGGTTCGCGAAAATCATTCCAGTAAAGATTGTGCCAAATGGGGTTGGGTCTGAAGCACCACCGATCGCGTTTAACTTATGCGTCTCGGTTGTTGTAATAATAGTCAATCCCTCTGATACGCTGCCCTCCCCTAACAACGACAGAGCCAAAATGGGCACAGTAAGTCCAACGATCAAAAGGCCAATGCCATTTAATGTGTCCGAAATCGCAACAGCTTTAAGGCCGCCAAAAATCGCATACAGTGAACCGATACAACCGATAGTCACAATTGTCACAATGAGCGCCGCGCTATAGCTAATATTAAATAATGTAGGCACATCAAATAACTGAAGAACCGCAATGGAGCCTGAATACAACACCGAAGGGATAGTGATTAAGCCATAACCCACCATAAATAACACGACTGATATTCTGCGAACGCTGTCATCAAAGCGGTCGGCTAAAAATTGCGGCAGTGTGGTAAAAGCGCCTGCCAAATAGCGCGGAAGGAAGATAAAAGCCATGCAAATAGTGGCAAATGCTGCGGTTACTTCCCAAGCCATGCTGCTCAGATTGTATCCGTAAGCTGAACCGTTCAGGCCTATCAGCTGTTCCGCGGACAGGTTAGTAAGCAACATAGAACCGGCAATAAACACTGCACTTAGTCCACGACCGGCTAAAAAGTAACCGTCTTTAGTGCTGACTTCACCCCGAGTTTTCAGATAGGACACCCAAGCAACTATGGCCATAAAAAAGGCGCAGCTAGCTAAGGTGAGGAAAATGTCATCTTTATTCAAATCCGACTACCCATAGTCGTGTCGACGGGTTGCGACTATGGGAAACTAGCACTTATAAATATCATACTCCAGTTAATTTCTCATCATCACAAGTAAAGCAATTGATGCCCAACCTAGCGATATTGGAATATTGAAATCTTTTGCTTTTCTCCAAAAACTGAACCTAGATACTCTTAACATTTTCGCAGTGAAGTCAATTTCTCGGAAAACTGAATAGGTATTTTCTCGAAATTATCTTTTCTAAGATTTACTGATTTGTTGACATCTTCTTCTATCTCAACTTCTGAAATCACAACCTCAGATTGCGTATCAGGCAACACGCTACGTTTAGGTGTTTCTCATCAGACTTGAAAACATTTGAAATATGTTTACACACGTTTTCTAACTGACGAAAATTACCTGGCTATTTGTAATGAAATAAAAAACCGAAGACCATAGGGTAAAATTCATCCACATTTACGTCTACCATTGTTAAGTTATTTCGAAAATAACTGTTAAATGTCCTCAGGCGCGTCTATTAATAACCGAACTTTTATCGGCATATTATTAAGGAGAAGAAACAAGTGTTTCTGAAAAATTCGGCCTGAGCACCCCCTCCATATTCGTTTTAAAAGTGCTGCTAATTTTTATATCAAACGAAATTTTCCTATCAGATCGAACAGGACTGTACATAGACATATTCAAAGCATGCTAAAGTTTCGCATGCTACGCTAGAGGCAAGGAAACCAATTCGTTGCTAAGCACAGTGCCTTTGTCCGCTATTGAAAAAAGCACGGGCATTTCGACTTCATCGGCAACCTGGAAATGCTTAGTCTCTCCAAATAATTGAACTTCACCACTCACCTTGGGTAGATGAGTGCAGTTAATGCCTACCTCAAGCAATTCCTGGCGAACATTTCGATACCCTGAGAGCCCGCCACTCTCCAGCCAGTGCTGCTTCATCTAGGTGCTGAGCCTTTTATTCTGGTAATCGCGCTGGCTCAGAGGTTCTTTCAGCCACACACAATAATCGCTCGGATGCACATCCAGCGCCTGACACAAAATGCTAACGAAATACATTACCTTGCGAGCGTTGATAAGCGAGTAGCGTTCTTTGACTCGCTTATCAAAGAACACGGCGGCTTCTTTTAATAAAACCCTTTCAGTTTCTGCCCGTTTAAGCGCGGCTATCTCTGCTCGAAGATCGCCTTCTTCTTCACGCTTGTGCTGAGGTTTGCTGAATTTTTTATCCAGTCCTACAGGTTTTTGTTAGAAGTGTCTAAGCATTTACTGACATCCAGAGCTGAGTAATCATGGGCCACAACTTGAATCGCTTCTTGCTTAGACTCGTCCGTGTAACGGGTGCCTTTAGTTATAGTGCACCTCTTACGATCAATTACATTTTTACCATAAAAGTGTCTAGTGTTCTCGAGCCGTATCAGTGGGTTACGCCTGTTATATCGGCGAAACGAAAGAATTTAAATGAGAAGGTCTGGGGGGAACAAAAAGTAATCGCTCAAAATTTAAACTTCAATTCAAAAAAAACCTAGGGATACTTTTTGGCCGATGATGCTTAAGTCCTCCCCAACAACCGAATTGTGAGGATAAAAAATATACCAAACTTCGATGTGTTTAGTCTTTTTTGGCTAAGCTCATGCGAAAAGAAATCAATATGTTGATCACTTGTCGTGCAAACCAAACTGTTTCATCTTGCGCCACAAAGTCATACGGCTAATACCAAAATGTTTTGCTATGGATTCACGATGACCGGAAAAATCTAGAATCGCTTGCTCCAAACCGTTACGGCTGATGCCCCGAGTTGCCAAGGGAGGGGAATCGTTGGCGACATCGCCCGAACTAAGCGGCAAAACCGAAGACGATTGATGCAGTGCCAACAACACCGGTGGCAAGTTTTGAAGAGTAATCGCGTCGGACTGCCCCGAAAGTGCCGCTATATAAGTACAAACGTTTACCATTTCACGAATATTTCCAGGCCAGCTATAATTTAACACGCATTGGTATACCTCTGGATCTACCTCAATGAATTTCAAATCGTGGCGAGCAAACTGTTGATACAGAAAATAATCAAAGAGCTCACGAATATCCTCGTTTCTTGCCCGCAGCGGTGGCAGAAAAATCGGCATTACCTCTATACGATAGCGCAGATCTTCTCTGAATTTTCCTAGCTCAACGGCCTTCTCTAAACTTGTAGAGGCAGCTGAAATAATCTTCACGTCAAAAGACTGAGGCTTGGTTTTTCCTAATGGAGTGAATTCTCTCTCTTGCAAAACACGAAGTAACTTAGCCTGCATTGCTAAGGGAATTTCTACAACCTCATCAAGAAACAAAGTTCCCTTATCAGCCTCCTCTAGCAAACCGATCTGATCCTTTTGAGCACCGGTAAACGCTCCTTTTACATGCCCAAACAATTGTGACTCTAATAAAGTCTCACTCAAATTGGCACAGTTCAGCGCCACAAATGACTTGCCCGCACGATCACTTTCTAAATGTATAGCCTTTGCAAACATCTCTTTGCCGGTTCCAGTCTCCCCATTAATAAAAAATGGCGCATCTGAATTTGCGGTACGTTGAATAATGGAAATCTGTTGGAGAACCGCTTCGTCGCAGGTCAGAATGCCGTGAAAATCGGTAAGGTTTTCATCTGGATCAAAATCCACGTCTAACTTAATTTGCTTAGGAAGAATGTCTGGGGACGTCGAGTTTTCCAGCTGAGCCTTAAGTCGTAACTCATCGTTAATGAGCATTCTTAGAATATCGTTATCCCAAGGTTTTACTACGAATTTATGAATCAGTCCTTCATTGAAGGCATCCGTTACATTAGAAAAATCGGTATAGCCACTTATGAGGACACGACGAGTGCGGGGGCACACTTGCATTAATTGACTAAAAAACTCAGTGCCCTGCATGTTTGGCATTCTTTGATCTGACAGAACTAAATCATATTCTCTCAGACTGCACTGCATCAGCGCTTCTGTTGAGTCGTGATAGCAGCTAATAGAATAGTCACCGCCCCTGAGCACCCTCGTCAAAGACTTTAGAACATAATCGTCATCATCAATTATTAGTATGGATTGATTTGTTTTTGTCATAGTATTAGGACTAACGTTGTCTTTGAAGATATAGTTTTATCTATATTTGCGCCACATCATGACTACATAACGAAATAATAATGAAATAAATAGTAGATTAATAGTAAAAAAACCACAATAAGGCTAACATGTAAAGTATTGTGTCTTCTGACTTTAACGACATGGTAGAGCAAGAACTTGGCATTGATATGTGGAAGTCATTGCTTGATTCAATAAAACCAGAGTTAGGTGGTGTTTACACATTCATTGAGGACTTTCCTGACTAAGAATTTCTGGATATGGTCACCAATCTATCACATAAAACTGGAACGCCTGTAATCGAATTGGTCCAAGCCTTTGGTCGGTATTTAGTTCACGCCTTAGCGTTCAAACACTCGATTTTCACTGATGAAAAACCAAACCTGATGGAATTTCTGAAAAGTATAGAAAGCATTATTTACAAAGAGGTTCGCAGACTTTATCAAAACCCCAACCTCTTTGGCGTCGAGCGGGAGCAGCCTGCGCAGGGCACCTTGATTCTTCGCTATCATTCACCCCGAAAGTTATGCCATCTCGTTGATGGTTTGATCAGGGGCGCTGCCGAGCACTATATGACCGATATCAATATGTCTCAGACCACGTGCATGCATGACGGCGCCCAGCGCTGCACTTTTTTAATCAAGATCGCATGAGTCAAACACCCAACTACCATAAGGCTTACCTTCGCCAAATCGCAGCTCGAGAGAAAGCAGAGGCACTTTTAGAATCTCGCGCTCAAGAGCTTTATGATTCCAATGAATCACTTCGAACGGCTTTAGATAAGTTAAAAAAACAAAAAACCAGCCTAGTTCAACAAGAAAAGCTAGCATCTATAGGACTTCTCGCGGCCGGTATAGCTCATGAAATCAACAATCCAGTCGGTTTTGTTAAGAGTAATTTACAAACTCTCCTTGGCTACTTAACCGCGCTTACCAAACCCCTAAACAGCTATCTAAAAATTGCTGATGAACTCTACGCTCAGCCAATGTCTAAAAATTTAAAACTACAGTTAAACAGTCTTAACATTCAGCTCGAGAAAGAAGACATAAAATTTATCGCCATTGATAGCGTCGACTCTATTCAAGAGTGCTTATCAGGTATAGAACGAATAGAAGATATAATTGGCAATCTTAAGGACTACTCTCGCACGGAATCTGATAAAAGATCCCTAATAGATATAAATCAGGTTGTTGATGATGCGCTAAAATTAATTGGGAATGAATTAAAGTACAAGTGTGAAATAATAAAGGACTTTGGACAAACACCGCTAATTTATGGTTCTTCAGGACAGCTAAGCCAGGTTTTTATCAATCTCGCAATAAATGCAGCTCAGGCAATGGGCTCACCAGGCACGCTGTCAATCACAACGGTCTGTGACAGTGATTATGTATACATTCTCTTTTCTGACGACGGCCCCGGAATAGCAGAAGACAATCTCCTAAAATTATTTGACCCATTTTTCACCACCAAAGACATTGACTCCGGAAATGGACTGGGGCTTTATGTCAGCTACGGTATCGCAAAAAAACACCACGGTAGAATTGACGTTATCAATAACGAAGGAAAAGGCGCCACTTTTACAGTAGCTCTGCCAATTGAGATACGAGAAAACCGTTAGCAGTGAAGCCACTTTTTAATTGGATCCAACATTAAGCTCTTTCATCTTTAGAAGAATCCATCACCACAAAAGTTTCTATTGAATTTACCTGGGGGAGAATTCCAAGAGTCTCCAAATGGAAAAGTTTATAGGCTGCAAGATCTGCGGTTTCTACGCGTAGCAAGTATTCAACTGAGCCGGTGATGTTGTGGCATTCCCGGACCTCCTTCGAACGGTTTATTGCTTTTTCAAATGCCAACTGGGATTTGGATGTATGATCAGACAAGCCAACTGCAATGTAAGCGGTAAAGCCAACACCCAATTCTGTTTGATTTAACACGGCGCGATAGCCTTTAATAATACCAACCCGCTCCAATTCTTGGACACGACGCAAACAAGCTGAGGGGGACAAGCCAACTACATCAGCGAGCTCGGCATTGCTAATACGCCCGTTTGACTCAAGCTCTTGCAATATTCTTGCATTATATTTGTCTAATTTGGTCATATATTGCAAAAATAGACTATATTTCGCCTATAAAGCAAGAAAATTTTGGCTAAATTCGTCTATAGTTGCGAAATTATTGTCCAGCAAAATCCAAGCCCATGACTTACGAATTACTAGTAGCTTTAGCAGCCTTTGCGCTGGTTTCATCGATCACCCCCGGCCCGAATAATTTGATGCTAATGGCCTCTGGTGCAAATTTCGGATTTCGCCGTAGCATTCCCCATATGCTAGGCATTGGGATAGGCTTCTCGCTTATGGTGGCGATGGTTGGTATTGGCTTCTCTCAAATATTCAACAGCTATCCTCTAAGCCATCTAATTCTGAAGATACTCAGCGTTACCTACTTGCTCTATTTAGCTTATAAAATTGCGACAGCATCTACGCCAACTAAGCAATTAGGCATAGAGGACGGGAAAGCCAGGCCGTTTACTTTTTTTCAGGCAGCATTATTTCAATGGGTGAATCCAAAATCATGGACCATGGCGCTGACAGCAACCGCAGTTTACGCCCCTTCTCAAAGCGCACAGGCAATAGCCGTAGTAACGGGGGTTTTTGGCATTATAAATTTGCCCTGCGTGAGCGTCTGGGCAGCTATGGGTTTGCAGCTTAAACAGCTTCTTACCAGCCAGAGAAGACTTAGAGCTTTCAACTACACAATGGCAACACTGCTGGTCGCGTCCCTGTATCCTGTACTAATCTAATTTCGCGCGCGTAAACTAACGCGGGGCCTCTTCAAAACGGTATGAGAGTTTCATCTCTCGCACGTGCACAGCATTATCTTCTTCAAATCGAGGGCGGAACTTTAAGCCACGCACGGATCGAAGGGCCTTATGTCTAATGCTTTTCTCTTCCGATGAAGCTATTAGAAACTTTGCAGAGGAAACCCCCCCCGAGGAACTCACGTTAATGGTCATTTCTACGACATCCTCAGGCAATTTAAACCCCCACCGGTTCGTAAAAGAAGCAGGCATACCGACATTGCCCGCGTCTTCTTCTAACGCCGTAAACTGCGCTATCAATAAGCTCTCATCAGAAATTGAAGGCACCAGCAATTCATTCTTTGCTATCTCCGCTTGAGCAAAGCTAGACGTAAACTCTGCAACCGGAATAATCTGAGGAACATCAAAAAACTGAGAAATTCGGTTCTCGGCTATTCCTGCTTCGCGTAATAAATCCATGGCCTCACGATAGGTTTTTCGACCTGAACCAAAACCCAAAAGAACTCGAAAGTCGCCATAGTAAATAGTTGCCATAGCCTGCGCTTCTATGTCGCCGGACTGTTCATAAATCTCAGTTATGGTTTTCAATTCCAACAGCGCATCGCGCAGGTAGTACTCTCCAATCAATGAGTCTGCGTCCAACACTGGGATCCGAGGATTGCGATCAAAAAAAGCCCCGCCTGCAAATCGAGAGCGGGCATTATATGTCTGCAGCCGTGCCACACCATCCATTTGAATAACTCGATCCATAGTATCCCCAGCCAAACCACCGCCACTGTTAAGAACAGAAACCACCTGGTGCAAGTTAAGAGCTCTTTTATAGAGCCAAGGCACCATGGCTAAACTATCCTCACCAAAAGCATCCTGCGCTAGATCTTTAATATCGTCATATGACTCACGCGCGTCTAATAAATTTCTAGCCCGCATTCGAGGTCCCGCAACCGCAATTTGGGCGAGACTCCAAGAGGCCTGTGCGTCTATGGCACGTAATAGGGGCTCAATATCCCCTTGGCCATTGGCACTCTCCAGATAGCGTATGTGTTCGAGATTGTCACTAACTTCAGTCCACTCATTCATGCGGATATTATTTACGATAATGGCATTCACCATCGCAATATTATCAGGATGATCCAGACCCAACTCAGCCCGCATTATTTGCAATTGTCTACTTTGAATATCAGCAACTGCCTCAAAATCTTGGGCGGTTAAATAAAGCTCGGAAAGAACCTGCAGAGGCTCAAGCAACCCTGAGGCGTAAGGCCCCGACTCAGACTCTACTTCTGTAATACGTGCCTGCACTAATGCCATCTGCCGAATAACAGTCTGGTTTTTGTTTAATTTTGGTTGCTCAGCGGGGAAAGCAGATCCGCTTAAGGCCGCAACTAGTCCGACCGTGCAGAAAATTAGCAGTGCTCTCACGATACAAACACCCTAGTAGTTTTTATAAAAAACATTCAACTCTCGCTGTCTCAACGACCTCAAATAGGAGATTCTTACATTAGCTTGATCTCAAAGCCTTGTCGATACAAACTGGTGTTCTTTAGATAACGTATAATTGGCGCTTAACTAAATAAGAAAATAGATACAGACTTGAGGCCACCGAAACAGAGACTATGTTTGACCTAATTTAGCGGAAAATACTGGTGTGTTTTTCATCCGGCATAAGCTATGTGCTACTGCAATTGGAAAAATTGGAAAGCACACAGCTAATCTATAGCAATCTTAATGCTGCAAGTGCTGTGTTTTAGTGCTCGTGTCGCTGACTTATTCCTTTGATTCATCGACTATTGTCATAGAAATATATTGGCTGGTTATCAATATTTTTGGCCGGATTAAAGCAACAAAAAGCGTAGCAAAATCGAAGTAGATCGCGGGCCGGATTCAATTGCTATACTAGATCGATTAGAGGGCTTGTTTGAGAACGCTAATTTATCCTCACATCGGTAACTGACTATAAACAGCTGTCGGTAAATAGTTGCGAGTAAATAAATGCGAATCAAAATTATTAATAATAATAGAACGGCCATGACTCAAAAAATATGCTTATAAGTTTCTTCATCAATAGTCTTTTGGTTTCAATAGCGGTAGTCATTC
>JBLHVT010000051.1:0-23307 GCA_047628735.1 Glaciecola sp. | reverse complement strand
TCGGATAAGTTTTGCGTCTATCAAACTCAACACTCGAGTCAGGGGCTAGGGTCTTGTTTGCGAGCAATCAGTGCCCAAGGACGTTAAGAAGATAAGACCTCAGCTCCAGACGGCCAGCTAGTTTACGCAGGGCCACGCCATAATTAACAGGGATATCCCCTATTCACTAGCTTTTGGCCCTGATTGTTAAACTGAAATACTCCCGTCACTTATAGAATGGGCTCCGGGGTAAACCCTAGACTACTTAAGCCCTAAAACAACAGGGTAAACGTTCTGAAACTTTGCTCAGATACCCGAGCGTTAGACCCACTAATTAGATCAACGCAAAGCGGCCTGTCTACATTAGACCGCTTTGCACATACTCATGTAGGGTTTCTAGGCAAGAGTGTCCAAGCTTTTCACAGCGCTCTGGAGACCAGCCAAATTTAGCATCTGGGGTAGCAGTAGTATCCTTGAACGGCATCTCTAGTGTCATCGCTAAACACTGATGCAGGGTTGCAACTTGTCCCGTGCTCATCGATAGATTGGCAGTCCCCGGCGCCTTCGCTGGATAGCCAAACTTTGTTTGAAAATCTGGATTGATTTGGGCCAGCTTCTGTTTATAGAAATCCAGCTGTGCTTGTTGATTTTTTCCCCAGCCAATTAGGCCTTCGGTGCCTGCGATAAAACAGTAAGGCAACGACTCATCCCCGTGTACGTCCAAGAAGAAATCTGTCCCAATGGTTTTTATGGCCTCTTTTACAAGATAAACCTCTGGGCTGTTTTCCATCGTGGGTTCGGCCCACTCTCTGTTCAGATTGTGCCCTGCTGCGTTGGTTCGAAGATGGCCTCGTCGGCTGCCATCAGGGTTCATATTGGGTACCAGGTAGAAATCACAGGATTGCAGTAGTTGTTTGCTAAACGGGTTGGATTCATCAAGCAGAGTCGCGATACACCCCTGCATTAGCCACTGCGCCATCGTTTCTCCGGGGTGCTGTCTTGCAATAATCCAACATTTCTTGCGCTGGGCATTGCCCTCAGAGCCCTTGATTACCAGCAAGTCTAAGTCTTGGCCATCTAAGGTTTGACCTAGCAGACGGTGTTCGCAGCGATCTGACAATTGGCTTTTCGCTATTAGGTCGTGGTGCCGCTCCATGGAAAAAGGTGCGAAGTAGGCAAAATAAACCGAATCGTGGCTAGGTGTAAATTGGAATGATAAAACGCCGTTTTCTAGCGCTGTTGGGTGGCGCAGCCACTGCTGCCGGTCATAGGAGTAAACGACTTGGTAGTTCTGGAACCCTGGGGGATAAGCCGCGCCTTTAGCATTTAGAATGTTAAGTTTGCACTCTAACGCCTTGGCACCGCTCAAGCGGAAGTGAAACCACTGATAAAAATCCGAACGATGGTCAGACTCTATTTCTAATTGAATGTCTTGAAAATCAGACTGAGATACTACTTTAATGTTTCCAGAGTCAAAATTTTTACTAATCAGCACCCTAATTCCTGTCAAATTAAATCTAAATGTACCTGCCAGTATGACTTTGTAACGAAGTATTTGCTATCATTGCAGCCCATTTTTTAGCAGCAACGAGATTCCGCATGACGGTCGCAACTGACAACTTAAACATAACCTCCAATAACGCGCTTATGACGCCACAGCAGCTCAAAGCTCTGCTGCCACTAAGTGATACAGCATTAGAGACAGTGACGCAGGCTCGCGAAACCATCTTTTCCATTCTTGATAGAAAAGATCCCCGCTTGTTTGTCGTGGTTGGGCCCTGCTCAATTCACGACACTAAAGCGGCTTTGGAATATGCGGGAAAGCTAAAGAGTTTGTCGGAAAAGGTTGCTGACACTATTTATATTGTTATGCGTGTCTATTTTGAAAAGCCAAGAACGTCAATTGGTTGGAAAGGGCTAATTAACGACCCCTATATGGATGATTCTTTCAAAATAGAAGAGGGGCTAAAAATTGGCCGGAAGCTTCTGCTTGATATCGTCGAGCTTGGTCTGCCCACGTCTTCTGAGGCGCTAGATCCAATTTCGCCGCAGTATTTACAAGACACTATTGCTTGGTCAGCAATCGGGGCGCGTACAACGGAGTCACAAACCCACAGAGAAATGTCTTCTGGTTTGTCTTCTGCGGTTGGATTCAAAAATGGTACTGACGGAGGCTTAACAGTCGCCGTAAACGCGATGCAATCTGTGTCCAGCCCCCACCGATTTTTGGGCATTAATGAGGCAGGGCAAGTCTCTGTGGTGACCACAAAAGGCAATCCCTATGCCCATGTGGTTCTAAGAGGTGGTAGTAAAGGGCCTAATTATGATTCGGTGAATGTTGCTCAGTGTGAGAAGGCTTTGGACGCCGGTGGTGTGAACTGCAATATTATGATCGATTGCAGCCACGCCAATTCAAGCAAAGATCCTGACGTTCAGCCTCTAGTCTTGAAAGACATGACGAATCAAATCTTAGAGGGCAATAAGTCAATAATTGGCGCTATGTTGGAAGGACATCTATTTCACGGCAGTCAGTCCATTCCCGCAAATCTAGACGACCTTAAGTATGGTGTGTCTGTTACCGATGCGTGTATGGATTGGGAAACTACAGAGAAAGCAATCTTAGATATGGCTGAGAAGCTAAAAGGCGTCTTACCAAATCGGTAGATTTGTGATTGGTGTAGAATCGCTCGGCTTTAAAAGCTCGAGCCGGGTTGGCTTAAAAACTCTATTTCTTGCTCGGTAGATTTGCGTCGTAGCACTTTATTGCGATGAGGATAGCGCCCAAATCTATCAATGATTTGCTTATGCTTTAGCTCGTAGTTGAAATTGTTTTCCAAGCCCGGGTGGTCAAAAAGAAAGATCGCGATTTCATGAATTTCTGCCGACTCACTGTGCATAAAGGGCATATACATGAATGCCTTTTGTGTGTCGTTCAATTCCAAGTCCATTTTTCTTCTAATTGCCTCTTGGGCAAGTATCAACGCTAAACTGTCCCAGGCGAAAGCTTTTGGGCTATCTCGGTACATGTTTCTCGAGAACTGATCCAACAAAATTATTTCAGCTAGCGCGTCAAGTGGGTGATCACGCCAACTGTAAAGTAATCCTTGAACTGCCTTTTTATGCAGGGATTTGAAGCGAGATCTGACCATTTCGTCAAAGTCGGCATCTTTTTTAAAGCGTTGGTTTGGCTCGATTTCTTCAAACCAAAATTGAATCACTTCCTTCGCTGACACGGCAAGCCTCTTTTACTAAAAATAGTCTTACCATTACTATCGTCCAAATTGACGATATTTTTAGCCAGGATTGGCCCCGGCAACGTCTCTTAGCGAGGAATACTTTACTAGGCGGTACTAGAGTAAGCAATAGACAGCGTTTCTTTTTCCCTTCGCCCCAAGGTGATCCACTTTTGAACAAAAGGATTGTCCAGCAGAGTTTGCATATACGTATTTGCTTCTCCGCTTAGTTCCGCCTCATAAGATTCAAAGCGAATAGCCATTGCAGCATACATGCAATCAGCTATAGAAAACCGTCCAAAGAGATAGCTGCCATTTTCGCCATATTTACGTCTGCAACAGCTCCAAATAGCATCGATACGAGCAATCTCATTAATCACTTCATTAGAAGGTGTTAACGGGTAGCTGGCTTTACAGTTCATTGGCCAGTCGCGCTTGAGGTTAAGGAACTCCGCGTGGCACTCTGCGCTGACTGACCTTGCGCTGGATTTGCGTTTAGCGCTGGCCGGCCAGGCGACACCACCCAGAATCTCTTCATTGATGTATTCGCAGATTGATAATGAATCCCAGACGTTAATGTCCTTATGCAGTAGCACAGGA
Organism: Glaciecola sp.; assembly: GCA_047628735.1. Lineage (GTDB taxonomy): Bacteria > Pseudomonadota > Gammaproteobacteria > Pseudomonadales > Pseudohongiellaceae > UBA9145. The sequence continues at coordinate 19,495 of JBLHVT010000051.1, read as the reverse complement.
ACTTTGAGAGTAGGTGAAAATGGACCGAGCTTTTCTGCGGTATTATCTTGGTAAAGTTGGATCTCAATCTCATCAAAGTCGACATCGTACATCTTTAACATTAACCAAGGGCAAAGAGACCACGCAGAGTAGTTTTTATTGCCGATCACCAGTCTTAACTTTGTCATTATTTCTCTCCGGTATCCATGGTGTGAATTGCTTTATCTGTCATCAGGGCTTTGCGTTAGCATTTGTTCTGTAGAGTCACGAAGTCTTACAATTACGCGTCTATCGAAGAAATCTGATTCAAAACTCTGATTTGATTCCACTGGCTGAGTTTCGCCATAGGCGAGCGTAGTAATCGCCGAGTTTTGAATTCCCATTCTATTAAAGAAGGTTTTTACCGAGTCGCTGCGCTTTTTGGACAAAATCAAATTCATTTGGGTGTCGCCGTTTCGATCGGCGTAGCCTATGATTTCAATTCTTGAGGCCGGTAACAATTCAGCGATTTTAGCTATGCCGGTAAGCTGATCGGCATATTGCGGCTCAATCTCGCTAGAGCCACTTCTGAAGTGAAGGGAAAGGCCGGCATTGTCGCAACACGATGACAATGCATCTAGAGAGTGGGAGGCATTTAACAGCTGTGGTTCTTGCTTGCGCATCGAATCCAATTCACCAAGTGCAAGCTGGTACTCTTGCTGCAAGCTCAAGGAGTCCTCTGTTAGCTGTTGATAAGCAAGTTGGCTCTGCACTAGCTCTACTTGGAGCGATCCAACTTCTTGGCGAGCGCGCCAACCGTCGCCAAATAAGGCGCCTAGTGCGCCTCCGACAATTGCCCCTGGAGGTCCGCCTGCCAGCGCGCCTATCGTAACTCCACTGACGAAGCCGTAAGTTTCTTGTTTGCTTGGGGTTTTTCCATAATCAGCTTTCTCTGTATCGGCTAATGCCGGAACGGAAACTAAGCTACACAAAAGAACTGAGGTTAAAAATTTAGTCATGGTTATGATCCTTATTTAGTTTTGGCAGCGCGGCTGCCATGTGATTTAAATGGAAAAATTGTTGCTAGAAACATCGTTTCGGTATGCAAGCTATTAAACACAATGTTTATTGCTATGTTGGGTAGATAAAAGGGCGATGCGCAGATTAAATATGGCAGAATAATGGCAATCACTAAGACCTGTGAAACCATCCCTCACTTTGCTACGTCAAATGGGTTATAGTCGCGAAAATCAGTAGTATTTCGTTAATTCATTCGTAAAACTTAAGAAGCCAAGACCATGAGTAGAAGAATCGCTATTGTTGAAGATGAGGCCGCTATTCGAGAGAACTACGCCGATGTCTTGCGCAAACAAGGATATGAAGTAAATACCTATGCTAATCGCAAAGATGCAATGTTAGCTTTTGATATTAGACTGCCTAATTTGGCGGTCATCGATATTGGCTTGGAAGATGAAATTGATGGTGGCTTTAAACTCTGTCAGGCACTGCGCTCGCTTTCTGACACTTTGCCCATTATATTTCTAACCGCCAGAGACAATGATTTTGATACGGTTAGTGGACTTCGAATGGGTGCTGATGATTATTTGACTAAAGATATTAGTCTGCCGCACCTAACCGCGAGAATAGCCGCGCTGTTTCGCCGAATGGATGTGATAGATCAACCGCCGTCACCGGAGAATCAGATCCAGCGTGACAAGCTTGCTCTTGATATTGGAAGACTCACCGTTCAGTGGAAAGGTCATGCAATACCTCTAACGGTGACAGAATTTTGGATGGTTCACGCGCTGGCAAAATTTCCAGGTCATGTAAAAAGCCGGCAAATTTTGATGCAAGAATCGAAGATTTTTGTTGATGGCAGTACTATTACGTCACACATCAAAAGAATCCGTAAAAAGTTTATGCACATTGATGATGACTTCGATTGCATAGAAACCGTTTACGGGATGGGCTACCGCTGGAACATGGCACCAGAACCTGTAGCTACCCATTAGATGATGCTGGCGTTTAAAAACCCGTTCGGGATTCGTTTCAAGTTGGTTTTCCTTTCTAGTTTCCTGTTAGTTATTCCCTGGCTTGGATATCAATATATTCTTGAGATGGAAACCTATCTTCGTCGCGGTCAGGAGCAAACTGTTTTAGGAACTGCCCAGGCTTTGGCCACAGCACTGAATGAAAGACCGGAGTTGTTTGACGAAGGAATATACGGTTTAGCTGCAAGTTCGGAAGACCTTTATGTCTACCCCGTTTTCTCGCCGCTCTCTCTAGATGACGGCGGGTTAGTTGATTGGCGTGAATATCAGCAATACGAAGTTGAATACGGAGCCGAAGATTATCTTTCTACACCTCTTGCCCCTGTCAGACTTCAAGGCAACGAAGATTCTTTAAAGTTTAAGAGTATGGTGGGCGAGCATAACGGTTCGCTTTATGCTTACTTTAAAGTCAAAGATGATAATTTGGTTTATCGAAGCCAAACTTCCTTAAGCGTTTATCGCAGTGATTTTATTCAGATAAGCATGCTTTCCAAGCAGGGAAATGAAATCAATCGCTACGTGATTGCCCCTCATGAGCCCGAATACCTTTATCCATTTCGGGTTGAAGACGATTACTCAAACCCTGTTCACGAAGACCGTATTAGTGGTCAATGGTATGAAACAGAAGGCGGCTATGAAGTCGAACTGCAGATTCCAATGGATATGCTTGGCGATAAACTTGGATTCGCTATCTTTGATGTGGATGATGATGAAAATAGGGGTATTAACAGTGTAGTTGCCACCTATCGGTCAGAGGACAAAGAACGCCTGGGTTCACTTCGATTACCAACACCGGAAATTGATCGAATTGTCGCCGGCATGGGGCACAATAATTCTCGTATTCAAATTGTCGACCGTGCTGGCCGAGTGCTTTTAAGCGTCGGTGATATTCAATCTGCAACAGGCTTGCAGCTTGAAAAACCGGCCGATGAGCGTCTAGCAGAAAATAAATATATGTCTTATATTCAAGACAAGATTCTGAACCCGCTCTACTATCAAATTCTTTCTAAACCCAGCAACGACTTTATTGATGAGCTGTACTCCGGTGTTCGCCGTGAAGGGGCCCATATTGATTCGGCGTTAAACGGCATGCCGTTTACTCAGTTTAGAACCTTGAAAGATGAAACCCAAACTCGACTTTTGGAAGCCGCACATCCCATTGTTGCCGGGGGGGAAGTGATGGGAGCGGTTGTGGTTGATCAGAACATGAACGGTCTTCGTACCTTTAGAAATCAGGCACTAGAGCAGCTATTTAATACTATCCTTGCAGTAATGTTAATGGTGACCTTCGGTCTATTTTACTTTGCTTCAAGAATTTCGTCGAGAATACGACTGCTAAGAAATCAGGCAGAAGCAATAATTGACGAATCTGGGCGGGTAAAGAATAATATGACGCCTTCCAAAAACTCTGATGAAATTGGCGATCTTTCCCGGAGTTTTGCTAGCATAGTGGAACGGCTGTCTCAATATACGAGTTACTTGGAGAATATGTCGTCAAGGCTGTCCCATGAATTGAGAACACCAGTGACGGTGGTGAGATCATCGTTAGAAAATTTGAGTATGATTGACAGTAACGATGAATCCAAGATTTACATAGAGCGCGCGGAAGAAGGCATTAAGAGGCTCAATTTAATCTTGACTAATATGAGCGAAGCCACTCGACTTGAGCAAATGTTACAAACGTCGGAAAAAGAAAAAATAGAGCTCGTTCATGTGATTTATGGCTGCGTTGAAGGATATAAGCTGGCCTACCCAAAATCTGTGTTTGAAACTGACCTAACCGATCGGCCGATTCTAATTAACGGTGTTCCTGAGTACTTTGCGCAGCTACTCGACAAGCTTATTGCCAATGCAGTCGAGTTTTCCTATTTGAATAAGCCTATCGTTGTCTACTGTCAGGCGCTGCGGGATCATGTTGTTGTGAAGGTATCTAACTCTGGTCCATTTTTGCCAGAAGAAATGAAGGATAGAATATTTGATTCTATGATTTCGGTAAGGCCGCAAGAGAAGCAAAAGCAGCCACACTTAGGTATGGGTTTGCATATTGCGCGGTTGATCGCTGAGTTTCATGGTGGAAGAATCAGTGCCGAAAATCGAACTGATAAAGAAGGAGTCGCAATTTCGTTGGTGATTCCACTTTTTTATAAGTAGATCTTATAGGTTTACGGGTTTACGGGTTTACGGGTTTACGGGATATGTAGAGAAATGGGCTTGGTGTCTGAGGTTTGCCGAGAAAACAGGCGCTTAAGTTTGTAGTTTATTCTTTTCTAAGGCGCTGATTCTCGGATGGATAAGGTAGACGTTTATGAAATTCGATCACTTGAGTCAGGTGCTGATATGGTGTTTGTGAACAGCCAGGGCCAAAGGACCGGAAACAAACGCCATCCGAGTTCCTGAGGGCCGAGCAAGTTAGGTTAAACCGAGTTAAGCTAGGTAGATTCATGCCATAGGTGGAGATGCTCGCGTCTCATGGGCCGTTGGCTCTGATTGTAGGATGTCCCCGGTCATTTATGGCTTGGCTCAGGGGTAAACCCTAAGTTAGGTAAACTTCAGGTTAATCGGCGCAAACATTCTGAAACTTATCAGCCTACCTCAGGCAGTGACCTTATTTTTTCTGGCCTTGGATGAGGTTTTAGGGAAGGAAGTATCAAGGCAACAGATGGCTAGTCAATATCCACAGCCTCGATTCTATCGGGGCCGGTGTAGTATTTAGGCGCATTCTCTTTCACCACCGGTGATTCTGTAGACCAAGCGTGGCAGGTATTGAGCACCATAGGCCGCTTTTCGTTGGCACCTGCTTCTTCACTAATTTCAGAGTCAGCCTGATTTTTTCTGTGCCTCATCAGTGGCCAAATAGTTTGCATTGCCACAGTTGCCATGGGGAAAAGTAACTCAGTTAAGTGAGTGCACCCGTCAACACCGCCAACTTTCATTCGTATGGCCTTGCGCCAGCCCAAACCCATTTTGATGCCGACCAAAGATTTATAGACAGGGGTGATCTCTGGGCACATTTCGAATGGGCTATGCTCTGTAGCTGCCACGACATCCCTGATGGTGAACGCATCGTCTATGGTGACTCGCAGAAGCATTTCATGGAGGGGCTCGCCTATTGCCACTTCACCACGCCAATTGTTCCTAAAGCCGTAGGTTTTGGTGTCAGTCATGTGGGCCTCAATATCCCAGAGGCCGTCCTCGCGTTCGAAGCCTCTGTAATCAATCGCCCTTGTATGGACATGTCTTCTAGGGGTTGGTTCGGGCAACGGCATAGTAAAAACCTCAACTAATGACTAAAAAATTACTGCTTAAACGAGTCATGTTCAGGAGTCGCGTTGGCACTGGCTGCGCCAGTAAGGGCGCGTGATTAGCCTTTCATTATAGCGCAAGTCTCTTTATTTGTGTGCCTGACAAGATGATTAAGGCATAATATGCCTAATGAAATTGAGAGAGGAATCACTATGACAACCGCTAGCGCACGCCACATATTAGTGGATACCGAAGAGAAATGTTTGGAACTCAAAGACAAGATAAACGCAGGGGAAGACTTTGGTGATGTAGCCCGAGCCCACTCAAATTGCCCTTCAAAAGCTCAAGGTGGTGACCTTGGCCAATTTAGCCCAGGCATGATGGTCAAAGAATTTGATGCGGTGGTTTTCAGCGCCGATGTTAATTCTCTGCAAGGGCCAGTAAAAACACAATTTGGCTACCATCTTTTAGAGGTTACCAACCGAGACTAAACCTCTTGGTGGCCCGAGTTTTTGCGCGGACAGTCCTAGTCTCGGGTCTATCCCCTAGCGCCTCTTTTGGTCATATCTCATGGCCGAAAGGTTGGACGGGACCCTATGAGGCAGAACTGCTCAGCGGACTCATTAGGGCCCAGGCATAAAAAGCCGCAAAGTAACGTCTGCATATCTACAAAATATTGTTCAGTGCACTCCCCCAGCATTCTGTTTTCTGACCAGCGTACTTGGTAAGTCAGTTAATAGGTTCTAATTTCTCAATCAACATCTAACCCCACTGGTTTCGAATGAGCAAGCTTAGCCCCAAATTTTCAAGCGACGATGTAGAAATCTGTCAACGGCAAGCTGGATACGACGGTTTTCTTAAAGTTGACAAGCTGTTGCTCAAGCACAAGCTGGTTTTAGGTGGCTGGAGTGAGGAGATGCGACGTGAAATTCAAGTTAAAGGTGGCGCCATTGGAATACTTCTTTTAGACCCGTTAACACATGAAGTGGTCTTGGTTAGGCAGTTTAGGGTGGGAATGATCGATGAGGATCAGAGTCCATGGTTGCTGGAGCTGGTTGCTGGAATGATTGAAGAGGGGGAGTCTGCTGAAGATGTTGCGGTGAGAGAATCGCAAGAAGAGGCAGACTGCACGCCTAAAAATGTTGTCAAAATTTGTAGTTATTACAATAGTCCCGGCACCACTAACGAGAAAGTACATCTATTTTGTGGGCAGGTCGATGCCAGCCTCGCTGGGGGCGTGTTTGGACTGGATACTGAGCATGAAGATATTGAGGTTGTCGTACTTTCAGTCAAAGAACTCCAGCAAGCAGTAGAGTCTGGTCTAATCAATAATGCAATGACGATTATCGCCAGTTTTTGGCTTGAAAAGCACCTTAATGCAATCACCAGTCAATGGCTAAGTGAAGCTCGCTAAGATAGTGCAAAAATTGGAATATATTCATAGATTGGCTCGCAAATATGGCGTAAATGTTTACAATTAGGCCTCTGTTAAAAGCGGGTTTAGGCTTGAGATAGCATAACCGCCAAACATGAAGCGAAAGACAAAAAACCACAAAACCACCATACAAGTAGTACACGACAAGTACTTAGGCCGAAAAGACTTATGGCAAGAAAATCCTACAGTGTTGATCTGATTAAGCAAATGGCTGAATGCGACGCTAATTATATAAGGCTGCTTAAACTGGTCCCTCAATTACAAGCTTATCTTGATCGGTCTTTTGAAGATTATATTCCCGTTAATTCTGATGCCGACGTCATTAATCGCGAGTTAGCAGATCCAGAAAAAATACTGGAAGGGATTAGCGTTGAGTTTGCGATTGCAGATTTAGAGTCCAGTAATGAGAAAGCTGAAAAAGACGAGAAAGCTGAGAAAGCGGAGAAAGACGAGAAGGTAGTTGTTCAAATAAGAATTCTAGAAGCATTTAAATACACCACTACATTAGAGATTACGCAGAAGCCTCAGTTCAAGGCATGGATGACTAATCCATCTATGCTTGTCAGAGCTTATCATGATGCAAATACCGCCGAAGTTGTTTCCTATCAAGGTCATCGGCACTTGCAATCTCGCTATGCTCAACCAAATCCGAAGATGTACTGTGCCGATGAGAAAATGCAAGTGAACGCATTCCTAGGCGAGTGGCTAACACATTGCTTGAAAGTAGGTAGAAGCATGAAAGCGCCAGCTATACTCTTTAGTACTCAATGAAGCTTCGACGCTTATGGCATCATTAACTCCTATAAAACTTGTGCAGATTACTGATACTCACTTGTATGGAACTGCTAGTGGTACGCTGCTGAAGATGAATACCGCAGACAGCCTAAACCATGTAGTCAAAATGGTGGCGCGTAATGAAAAAGCTATCGACTTGATATTGGCAACCGGTGACATTGCTCAAGATGCCTCAATTGCCGCTTATGAAAATTTTCTAGAAGCCATAACACCGCTTAACACTTTATGCCGCTGGATACCCGGCAACCACGACGTCGCCACTGTGATGCAATATGTCGCCAAAGACAGCGGACTTTGCAATAAGACGATTCAACTTCAAAACTGGTATATAGTGATGTTGGATACTTCGATTGTCGGTCAGGTACATGGCCGTTTAGCTGAAAGCGAAATAGAGTTCTTACAAGAGAAGCTCGAATTTGTAAAAGCCTCCAAGGCGATCGATCATTGTATGATTTGTTTGCATCATAATCCTGTGCCAAGCAACGGGCAGTGGATGAAAGATATAGGTCTGCAAAATAATGAGCGATTTTTCAGAATTGCAGCATCATGCAGTAAAGTTAATTCAGTGGTTTATGGTCATATTCATCAGTCTCTGGATTTTGAGCATTTGGGGATACGCTGTTTTTGCACTCCTTCAACTTGTATTCAATTTAAACCCGATACAATGAGTTTTGCACTTGATGAGCTAAATCCTGGCTATAGAAGCTTTACGCTCTATGAAGATGGATCTATTGAGTCTAACGTGGAAAGAATATTAGATTCAGATCTCGATGTAGATCTCGAGAGCACAGGCTACTAAGGAAGTAGTCTGTAGCAGAAATTTAATTGTACAAGCTTAGTTGTATTTTCTCTTTTGGGTTTACTCTTTTAGGCTCACTACAAGGTCTAAAATATTGCGATTGGGTGGGGCTGGTGGTTAAGTCTGGGTCAGTAGGAATAAGCTAGTCGAAATAGCATTCCAAATTCTTGTCAATTTAATGCCTTACACATTATTCGGAAAAAATCGGTTGTCCAATTCCCCACATCTTCTCTATTTACACGGGTTTCTAAGTTCTCCGCGGTCTGTTAAGGCCCAGCAAACAGCCTCATACTGCAGTGAAATAGGATTGGAGGATGGCTGTACCTTCCCGATGATGCGAAACGGACCGGCGCAAACTGTTGCTGAGCTTTGCCAGCTAATTGAAAGCAAACTAAACGCTGACATCGTTCTTATGGGTAGTTCACTAGGTGGATTTTATGCCACTTATCTTTCGCAAAGGTACGATCTGCCGGCGGTGCTTATTAACCCAGCAGTGAGACCTTTTGAACTTTGGGAGGAGCATATTGGTGAGCACCGGAACTATTACACAGACGAAATTCACACGGTGTCCAGAGAGCATATAGGTGAACTTAAAGGCATCAATGTCGAGGCTTTAAAGAAGCCAGAAAATTTCCTAGTTTTGGTTCAAACTGGCGATGAGACATTAGATTACAACCAGGCCGTTGAAAAGTTTTCCGATGCCAACTGTCTGGTCCGCCAAGGTGGTAATCACAGCTATGAAAACTACTTAGAGGAGCTGCCTCTGATCTTTGAGTTTCTACTATCAAGAATCAAGATAAATGCGCGATAGAGTACTATCAACTTTTCGCTTATCGAACGACTTTCCCTACAGAAGAAAATTGAATGTCAAATACCTATAACGCCGACGCCATAGAAGTCTTAACTGGACTAGATCCGGTTCGCAAGCGGCCAGGCATGTATACCGATACTTCGAGGCCAAACCATTTGGTACAAGAAGTAATAGATAACAGCGTAGACGAAGCGCTAGCAGGTTTTGCCAATAGCCTTACCTTAATCCTGCATAAAGACGGCAGCGTAGAAGTTTCTGACGACGGCCGTGGCATGCCTGTGGACGATCACAAAGACGAAAAAGTCAGTGGTGTCGAGCTTATCCTTACCAGGCTTCACGCTGGCGGCAAGTTCTCAGGTGACAGCTACCAGTATTCTGGTGGCCTTCACGGTGTTGGAGTTTCGGTGGTTAACGCCTTATCAAAAACTTTAGAGGTGATCGTAAAGCGAGACGGTAAGGTTTACTCCATGTCCTTTAGCAATGGTGAAAAAGCCTCCGAGTTGAAGCAAATCGACACCGTGGGAAAACGTAATACCGGTACAACTGTAAAATTCACACCGGATGAAAAATATTTCGATTCAGCAAAAATATCAATTCTTAAACTAAAACACGTTCTCCGAGCCAAGGCGGTTTTGTGCTCAGGGCTTAGAGTGAGCTTTATCGATAACACTGTAAGCGACGACAAAACTCAGAGCGAAGAGTGGTGTTTTCAAGACGGGTTAACAGACTACCTACTACAGTCTACCTCCGAGTATTTGACTTTGCCGGCAGAACCCTTTGTAGGGTCGGTAAGTGGCAACGGCGAAGCTGCTGATTGGGCGGTGCAGTGGTTGCCTGAAGGTGGCGAGATTATGGGTGAGAGTTACGTTAACCTCATACCAACGCCATTAGGTGGTACGCATGTAAATGGCCTTAGGACTGGATTACTCGATGCCTTAAGGGAATTCTGTGAATTCAGAAATTTATTGCCTCGTGGACTAAAACTGACCCCCGACGACGTTTGGGATAAATGCTGCTATGTCTTGTCAACAAAGGTAATCGAGCCGCAGTTTTCTGGACAGACTAAAGAGCGCTTGTCCTCACGGCAGTGTGCAGTTTTTGTTGCTGGCGTTATTAAAGATGCGTTCAGTCTGTGGCTGAATCAGCACACAGATGAAGCAGAGGCGATTGCAGAGCTTTGTATAAACAACGCACAAAGCCGGCTTAAGGACAGCAAAAAAGTAGCCAGAAAGAAAATCACCTCGGGCCCGGCCTTGCCGGGCAAGTTAGCCGACTGCTCCACTCAAGAAGTTATGTCAGGGGAGCTCTTTCTAGTTGAGGGTGATTCAGCAGGCGGGTCTGCTAAACAGGCAAGGGACCGAGAATTTCAGGCGATTATGCCTCTGCGCGGAAAAATACTAAACACCTGGGAGGTGGACTCAAGTGAAATTTTAGCATCTCAAGCGGTGCATGATATTGCCATCGCACTTGGTGTTGATCCGGCAACCAGTAATATCGACGGCCTTCGGTATGGCAAAATCTGCATACTAGCGGACGCCGACTCCGACGGTCTTCATATCGCGACACTGTTGTGTGCGCTTTTTGTTAAACATTTTCGAGCAGTAGTTGACGCCGGTCATATCTATGTCGCGATGCCGCCTTTGTTTCGTATCGACGTCGGCAAAGAGGTGTTTTATGCCCTCGATGAAAATGAGAAGAGCGGCATATTGGACCGTATTGCGGCAGAGAAAAAGCCTGGCAAGGTTAACGTGCAGCGGTTTAAGGGCTTGGGTGAAATGAATCCTTTGCAGCTTCGAGAGACAACGATGTCCAGGGACACTCGGCGACTGGTGCAGCTTACCCTCGAGGAAGATGCCAATGACAAAGGTGAGAACTCGACTTTTGAAATTATGGATATGCTGCTAGCAAAAAGCCGATCATCAGACCGTAAGGCTTGGTTGGAAGGCAGTGGCGATCAGGCAAATTTTGCCGAATAGTAATTGTAAATTGAGAAATTCATGAATCAAGATATAACAATCAATGAAGATGGCGTCGAGCAGATGCCGCTTAAAACCTATACTCAGCAGGCCTATTTAAACTATTCGATGTATGTAATTAACGACCGCGCTTTGCCAAACATTGGTGACGGTCTTAAGCCCGTGCAGCGCAGAATAGTCTACGCAATGTCAGAGCTTGGATTAAAAGCATCTGCGAAATTCAAAAAATCTGCACGAACGATAGGTGATGTAATTGGTAAGTTTCATCCTCATGGTGATTCAGCCTGTTATGAGGCGATGGTGCTTATGGCGCAGCCGTTTACTTATCGATATCCGCTGGTGGATGGCCAGGGCAACTGGGGCTCGCAAGACGATCCTAAATCTTTTGCGGCTATGCGCTACACAGAATCAAGGTTGCAGGGCTACGCAGATGTCTTACTAGGGGAGCTAGCCCAAGGCACTGTGGACTGGCGTCCGAATTTTGATGGCACTATGGATGAGCCAGAAATTCTACCGGCAAGATTACCCAACGTGCTTCTTAACGGCGGCAGTGGAATCGCGGTTGGAATGGCGACAGATATACCTCCCCATAATCTAAGGGAGGTAGCCGAGGCTTGTATTTATGTTTTAGATAACCCAAAAGCAACCGTAGAAGATATTTGCGAGATCATTAAGGGGCCTGATTATCCGACAGAAGCGGAATTAATTACGCCTAAAGCGGATATTGAGGCGCTGTACCGAACCGGCCGAGGTTCGTTGAAAGCTCGGGCTATTTATAGCGTTGAAGGCGGCGACATAATTATCAATGCACTGCCTTATCAAGTATCTGGTGCGAAAATACTGGAACAAATCGCGGCGCAGATGCAGAAAAAGAAATTGCCGATGGTGGTGGATCTTCGGGATGAGTCTGATCATGAGAACCCGACCCGTATTGTCATTATACCGCGCTCAAATAGAATAGACGTAGATAGCGTCATGTCACACTTATTCTCGACTACAGATCTTGAGAAAAGCTACCGTGTGAATTTCAACATGATTGGTATCGATAAGCTGCCAAATGTTAAAGATATAGCTACCTTACTTAAAGAATGGATTCAATTTAGAACTGAGACAGTCACACGAAGATTACAGTTTCGTCTTGACAAAATAGTAGATCGGTTGCATTTGCTAGATGGGCTATTGATAGCGTATCTAAATATAGATGAAGTCATAAAAATCGTTAGAACTGAAGACAAGCCGAAGCTGGCTCTAATTGCAAAGTTCAAAATTTCTGAACGCCAAGCAGAAGCGATTCTAGAGCTCAAATTAAGGCAATTGGCAAAGCTTGAAGAAATTAAGATCACCGCAGAACAGAGCGAACTCAACGAAGAAAGAAAAGGCATCGAGCTGCTTTTGGGTTCTGCCGCGCGATTAAAAACCTTGATTAAGAAAGAGATCAAGGAAGACGCTGAAAAATATGGGGACGATCGCCGAACTCCGTTAGTAAGCCGCACTGAGGCGAAAGCATTTAGCGAAACAGAGTTAATTTCCACAGAGCCTGTCACCATTGTTTTATCCGACCGTGGTTGGATTCGTGCCGCCAAAGGTCATGATGTGGATCCTACCTCCTTGCAGTACAAATCTGGTGATGAGTTTAAGCTAGCAGCTAAGGGTAAAAGCAGTCAGCTTGCAATTCTTATGGATTCAACCGGGCGTACTTATTCTTTGCCAGCGCACAGCCTACCTTCCGCGAGAGGTCAGGGCGAACCGGTATCTGGTCGGGTTAGTCCGCCGTCCGGCGCCACGTTTGAAGGTGTATTGATTGGGGAGAACTCAGTTGATGTACTGCTTACCAGTGATGCAGGTTACGGTTTTGTTGCAAAAATCGGTGACCTTATTAGCAAGAATAAAGCTGGCAAGGCGGTGCTAAAGCTGCCCAAAGGCAGTGGTGTTTTATCGGCTATCACTGTAGCGAACTATGATGAAGACTATATAGTGTCCGTGACCAATGAAGGCCGTATGTTGATGTTTCCTTTAGCTGATCTACCTAGACTTGCTAGGGGAAAAGGAAATAAGGTTATTAGCATTCCCTCCGCTCGAGTTGCAGAACGTATTGAGTTCGTTGTGGCGATCGCCGTGTTGTCAGGCAAAGATACATTGACGGTTCATGCCGGCCGCCGCTACCATAATCTTAAGCCAGCGGACCTAGAACATTACCAAGGTGAAAGAGGCCGCAGAGGCAATAAATTACCGAGAGGTTTTCAAAACGTTGACCGTATTGAAGTAATATCCAAGAAGCCGCTGAGTGAGCAATTAGAATAGATAGTTAATAGCTCAGAGGCTGAGGTATTCTGGGACGCTTGCCGCATTAGCTTAGGTTTACCACTGAGCCAAGCGGCGGGAATGTTTCACACGAACAATACCCCAGCCCCTGACTGAAGTGTTGAATTTGATAGACGCTGAACTTACCCTGCCTATAATAAACGCCTTCGACTAAATTAATTTACTGAAGTAATTGAATATTTTCTGGGGGAAATTTTAGGCTAACAGCGGTTTGGCTACTCGCTGAATACGGTGACCAGCTGTATCGCTTGACGCTCTAGCAGCAGCTTGAAGTCAGACATGGGTTCGCTGCTTAAATAGGCGGTAATCTGTTCTTGCTCGTCTATCACGTTGAATTCCTCACCTTCAACACGTGTTGCCGCTCCTGCATTCTCAAAACACGCTTGGCTAATCAATAAATTATTGTCGGGGCATTCGTCACAAATCAGTCGACACAGGTCCAGTGTCTTACCGGTTAAATTACTCGTGTCTTGGGTGATTGGTGAGTAGAGTCCCCCAACAGCTTGGCCTCCATGTACAGCAAGCTTGAATTTCGCGCCAGTAGAGTCACCATCTATGTCACCAATATCACCTACCAATTGCAGGAACAGCTGACCGGCGCAGATTGCATAAAAAGCCTGTTCTTCTTCTACTTTGCCAACACCAAAATTTATTAACACTTCGCCGTCAGAGCAGTAAGTCACTTGGCCGCTATAAAGGAGGCTGACCTTACCTGCATAGAAATAAAACTTATTGAGTAGGTTCACTCGCTTCGATCCGCTGAGCGTTGAGGCTAAGTAGTGGAAGTTAGCCATCTTAATATTCAGTAGAGTGACATCTTGCATGCCGGGCTCAAATGTCGGGGTATCACCTTCAATATCTGGTTGACGATTACCAAAATTATTCAGAAACGTATTTTGCGCTAGAAACTCTGCGGTGGCATTAAACTGGCGAATTGCCGTACTTAACTCATTGTTGTTGCTGGGTTCGGGACAGGTCTCTATTTTGCCTTCTCGAACTTGGCTTAAGGCGAACGCTAGCAAGTTGGCTGGGAAACTTACAAGAGTTTGGAAGTAGGTACTAATTAGTAATGATGATATAGCTATGAGTAGCAACGTCGCCGCAACATTAAGCACTAGGCTGTTGACCAAACCGGTTTCTAGATAGCCCAGATCCAGTGTCAGTATTACTGATCCGGCTATTGAGTTGGCAAGGGAAATTGAGGCGATGTATTCACCGTTAATCTGACTAATTTTAAAAGGCAGTGGCATAATTGGGGCAGGAGAGGCCGCCCGCGTACTCGACGTTGCTATTACTTCGTTACTTACATTCAACACTTGTACTTTGATGATAGACGAATCTCGAGTCAAAGCCGACAACATCACGTTCATACTAATCAAGTCATTGGCTAGCATCAGTTCGGTCATTTGATTTGCTGTTTGCCGAGCGAGTGTATTACCCATCGCGTCGGAATGTTCGCGCATTAAGCTTTGCGTGGTGTAAATGTTTATCAGCCAATAGCAGCAAAAAGATAAAATTAGCAGAACTGATACTGTGAATGAAAATTTACGCGATACCTTGGCTGACTTTTTGCCTGGCTCTTTACCCCTGGGTGCCTGATCGTTGGCATTAGGATCTAACTCTGAAGGATTTTCTGGCAAAGTAAAATCTCGAATGGCAGGCTTTAATTAGCGCCGGTAATTAGGTATCGGGGCAAGAATAACAGCTGCCGCAGCCTTCCCCAAAGAGTTTGTGTAGGAAATTGCGGTAGAAACTAATTCATGAACGTGGCCGTTGTAACAGAGCCTTAGTGCCGGCTTAGTGCCGGCTTAGCGAAGGCCTAATTAATGCTTAGTGTCGCCTCCTGCAAAAATTCGTAGTTCAGCGATTTGCTCGGCCTGTGCAAACCATAGCCTTGGACATAGTTAACATTGCTACTCCACAGCTGCGGCATCTGGGCCATGGTTTCTACATTTGGGACGATCACTCGTAAGCCATTGTAATGTAATCGCTCCACCAATTTTACTATGCTCTTTGTGCCAGCCTTCTCGATGGCCGAATGCTCAGTAGCTGCACTATTCAGTTTTACAAACTCCGCGCGGAATAAGTCCAAGTAGCGAAATGGGTCATCGGTATAGCCAAAATGGCTGATGCAAAGTTGGATATTGTGATTAGTCAACTGCTGACAGAAATAACTCATGTGATGCTGGGCAATGAGCACATCAATTTCACTAACTTGGAACACTAGGCTAGCGCTTAGGTTTGCGCTATTGGCCAATACTGCGTCGAGCCAAGAGAAAAAATGGGGGCTAACAATAGAATTATGAGTAATATTAATGGTGAATTTTAATGCCGGGTTTGCGAATTGCTTGAGAATTTTAAGAGCACTTTGGATTAGCCAGCGGTCGATAGCCTCACCCAAAGCATTTTGTACGGCGACTTCAAACAATAGTTCGGCCGGGATCACACCTTGGCTATCCTCGACATGGGTCCTAATTTCATAGTGTTCTAACTCGTCGGGTTTTAAGCTTACTACTGCCTGAAACAGCGGCTGTAGTAGGCCTGATTCCAGGGCGACTTTAAGGCGTTTAAATACGGTGGCCGGCTGCAGATTTTGTTGCTGTCGGGGCAAATGCCCCCGACCTTTCCTGTAAACGCTCATATCGTGCCGAGCGCGAGCATACAGGACCTCTCTGCCTGTGGTGCGATCGTCGATTTCAGCAATTCCGATACCTATTTTCAATTTAACTCTTTCTGGCAGAGATTTCTCTGCTGCTGATTCGATGACGGATCTGACTTTAGCGGCAATTTCTTTTCCATCTCGGCTTGATTGGTCGAACAACAAGGCTGCAAACTCGTAGTGTTTGCAGCGACCTAGGAGAACAGAGCTAGGCAACGTTTTTTTTAAAAGGCGTGCGATATCACTAAGAAAAAGAGTTGCTTCAGATTTCCCGAGCCATGTTCTGATCTCATAGAAATTCTCTAGCTGAAGAAGTGCAAGGCTTACAGTAACCGGGATGTGTTTGTGGTCTTGAATATTTTTGTTAAGAATCTCGTCGAGATAGTCCTGCTGATGGAAGCCGGTTAGCGGGTCCAGTTTAGCTGCATCATGGGGTAAATTTGCATTTGCTCGTTGCGTTTTGTTTTTACTATCTACTGGCATGACGAATCCTTGTCTGTTGCCTGTTTGTGGTGGGACCAAAGTGGATCTAGCCCGCCACGGTCACTTTTACACTCGCTTACACTATTCTGGTTTTAGATGGCTCCCCTGCTTCTTCCTTCACCAACTTAGGCACTAGATAACCGGGCAAACGAGTTTGCATGTGAGCAAGCAATTCCAGCGCCTTGGTTTTACTGACGTCAAAGTGAGCGGTGCCAGCAACTTCGTCAGGTAAGTGCAGGTAATAGGGTAGTACATTTACAGAAAATAGTTTTCGGCTTAGCTCAATTAGGCAGTCAGGGTTGTCGTTAACATCCTTTAAAATGACAGATTGATTCATTAAAACTACGCCATTTGCTGCTAAAGTGTTTAAAGCAAGGCTGCTCTGAGGGCACAGTTCTTGAGGGTGATTGCAGTGAATGACCATTACCAGTTTGATTTTCCGCTGGCGTAGAACCGCAATTAGCGCCTCGGTGATTCTTTGAGGCAGGACAATAGGTAATCGCGTGTGAATGCGTATTGTGGTGACGTGATTAATAGATTCCAGCTGGTCTAAAAGCCAGCGTAGCTGTTTATCCGCCAAGGCCAAAGGGTCGCCACCGCTAAGTATGACCTCTTCTATGCTGCTGTCGGCATTGATGTAATCGAAGCAATGTTGCCAGCGAGTTCGGCTAGGAGCATTTTCTTCATAGTCGAAATGACGCCGAAAGCAGTATCGACAATGTACTGCGCAGTGGGGCGCGGCGGTTAATAAGACCCGTCCATGGTATTTATGCAGCAGGCCTGGGATTGGGTTACTGTCCGCTTCTGCTAATGGGTCGGTGACATAGCGGCTATCGACAGTTTCCTCTTCTGCCGCTGGCCAGACTTGTCTGAGTAGCGGGTCAGCCCAATCGCCCTTGTTCATTTTAGCTATAAAAGGCATTGGTACTTTCATTGGAAATTGATTCTGCGCCATTAAACTTGCTGGACGCAGGCTCTCATCTAGTTCTAGATACTTGGTTAAGTCCTTTGGATCTGTTATCAGATCGGATAGCATTTGTTGCCAATTTTGAGGCTGATCTGACTGTATAATCTGAGTTTCAGGCTTATTCATAGAGTTTGCGTTGGGGCAGTTAATACTGATTATAAGCAGGCACGCTGAATCAGGTATAATAGAGGGCTGGTAAAGATGAGATAATAGCAGTTATCTTGATTGCCGGCATAATTGCGACAGCAGCAGTATAAGAACTAACTAAACACGTAATCGACACAATTAGAATTTAATAATTTACGAGGGCACTATGGCTAATTACTCAACCAGCGAATTTAAATCCGGAATGAAAGCTTTGGTTGATGGAGAGCCTTGTTCCATTTTGGAAAACGAAATGGTCAAGCCCGGTAAGGGGCAGGCGTTTAATCGCGTGAAATGGCGAAACCTGATGAATGGTCGAATGTTGGAGCGCACCTACAAGTCAGGTGAATCTGTCGAGGCTGCTGACGTTTTGGAGACTGATATGGAATATCTCTATACTGACGGAGAATTCTGGCACTTTATGAAAACAGACGATAGTTACGAACAAGTTGCGGTTGATGAAAATGCGATAGCTGACTCTAAAAATTGGCTGAAAGAGCAATGCCTCTATACAGTGATACTTTGGAATGACGCCGCAATATCGGTGACGCCGCCTAATTTTGTTGAGCTGGAAGTTGCCGACACAGACCCGGGATTGAAAGGCGACACGGCTCAGGGTGGTACAAAGCCGGCTACGTTAAGTTCAGGGGCCCAAGTGAAGGTTCCGCTTTTCATCAACATAGGTGACGTACTGAGAGTTGATACCCGTACCAACGAGTATCAAAATCGCGTGAATAAGTAGTTCGTCCTTTGACTAATTGGAAACCGAGCGCGTCAGCATCCATGCTTACCGCTCGCGCCGAATTGTTGGCGCAAATAAGAACGTTCTTTGCTACGCGCAATGTTTTAGAAGTTGAAACGCCAGTACTTGCTGCGGCTACAGCAAGCGACCTTCATATTCAGTCATGGAAAACTGAAAATATTTGGGGCCAGAATAACCAAGCCCTGTATCTGCAAACTTCCCCAGAATACGCCATGAAGCGGTTGTTAGCTTCCGGGTCTGGCGCCATCTATCAGTTGGCAAAAGCGTTTAGATTCGAAGAAACAAGCGATCGGCATAATCCTGAATTTACTCTGTTGGAGTGGTATCAACCGGGCTATTCTTTATCTCGGTTGATGGACGAAGTCGAAGCGTTGCTTCATCTGGTCACACAGCAGATAGCGCCGCTGACAGAAATTCCGCGTTTTTCGTATCGAGAGCTTTTTCAACAAAACTTAGACATAGACCCTCACAGAATTTCTAATGATGACTTAGAGCAATTAGCCAAACGCGAGATTTCGCTTGTGGCGCAGGGGCTCAGCCGGACGGACTATCTGCAACTGATACTTTCTCAAATCATCGAGCCGGCCATGCGAGATAACTGGTTTCTCTATGACTATCCAGAAGATCAAGCAGCTTTAGCTCAGGTGAAAACCGATAATGCCGGCGTAAAAGTAGCCCAGCGGTTTGAGCTTTTTTGTTCTGGAATGGAAGTTGCTAACGGCTATTATGAGCTAACTGATCCGGTGGAGCAGCGTCGCCGCTTTGAGTCAGACTTAGATAAAAGACAGAGAACCAATCGCGCTCTGGTGCCAATTGATGAAAATCTAATTGCAGCATTGGAAAGCGGATTACCAGACTGCGCTGGAGTTGCCCTAGGAGTGGATCGCTTGCTGATGATAGCAACAGGCGCTAAATCCATCAGTGAAGTCATTAGTTTCACTACTGACTTGGCTTGAGTCTAAGCCAAGTGCCAAGTGCCAAGTGCCAAGTGCCAAGTGCCAAGTGTAAATTTTAAGACGCCGCCGCTTCGTCAATCAATCTTTGCTTATACATTTCACGCAGCCGCGTGGTGATGGGGCCAGGTAAACC
>JBLHVT010000050.1:0-23541 GCA_047628735.1 Glaciecola sp. | reverse complement strand
AGTTGAATGCGGTGGAAAACGTTTTCCTAGGCAACGAGATTAAGCGAGGCCTTTTTTTAGATAAACGTAAAATGTTAGAGCTTACCCTGGAGTATCTAAGCATTCTTGACTGCGACATTGATCCCCTTGTCCCAGTTGGCCTGCTTCCTGTCTCGGTGAGACAAATGATAGAAATTGCCAAAGCCTATGCGAAAAACTCTACCCTGCTGATATTAGATGAACCAACCGCTGTTCTTACCGCAAGGGAAAGTGAGACTCTGTTCCAACTTATCGACAGGCTTACCAAACAGGGTGTCGCTATCGTCTATATTTCTCATAAACTCGACGAGATTGAGCGCATTGCAGACCGCGTGGTGGTGCTGCGTGATGGAGAACTGATCGGCGACTATGACGCAAAGACGTTAACCAAGGATGACATGGCACGCCTGATGGTAGGCCGCGAGTTAACCAACTTATTTCCTACTGTCGCCCCTCCTGATCCTACAAGTGAAGTTGTATTGGAATTAAAAAATGGCGCAGTCCCTGGCCTTATTTCTAATGCTAGTTTTCAACTTCGCTCTGGTGAGATTTTGGGTTTTTCTGGCCTTGTCGGATCAGGACGAACAGCGCTAATGGAAGCCATAATAGGATTACATCGGTTTTCCAAGTCCTCAACGCTTTTAGTTCGTGGCAGGCCGGTTTCATTTAACAGTCTTGCCGCTGCGCGCGATACCGGCCTTGCCTACCTAACAAAAGATCGCAAGGGCAGCGGGCTATTGCTGAACATGAGCTTGCCAATAAATTTTTCTTTATTTTCTCTGCATAAATTTTCAAATGGATTAATAAACACCAAGAAAGAAGCAATGGCTTTCAGCGAAGCTGTCGATACCTTTGAAATACGACTTAAGGATTTGTCCATCAATGCGGGCAATTTGTCTGGCGGCAATCAACAGAAATTATTGTTGGCAAAAGTAATGGCGGCCGAGCCGAGCATTATCATAATCGACGAGCCGACAAGGGGTATCGATATTGGAACGAAAAGCCAGATCTACCATTTTATTGCCCGCCTCGCTGAAAAAGGTCATGCCATAATAATGGTTTCCTCTGATATGATGGAAGTCATCGGTTTATCGCACCGCGTTGCTGTAATGTGCCAAGGTCAACTTGTTGGAATATTGGAAGGCGAGCAGATAGAAGAACATAAAATCATGCGCTATGCCGCAGGCTTAGAATCTCAGTTAACAGAAGAAGGTGAACAAGCCTGTGCTTGAAATAAAAATGCCCCGTAGTATCGATCTAAAAACCGCCGGACCTTTTGTAGCCTTGATTGCGCTTTTTATTCTCGGTGCTTTTGTAAATGATGCCTTTTTAAGTTCTGGCAATCTCAGCAATATTTTGGCGCGCAGCTCATTTATAGGCATCGTAGCGATTGGAGCTACTTTCGTTATCACGGCAGGAGGAATTGATCTTTCGGTGGGATCAATGGCCGCCTTTATTTCTGGCTGCATGATTTTAATAATGAATTCTTTGATGGATCATATAGAGTCGATTGCCATGCTCATTCTGATCGCAATATTAGCATCAGCCTTAATCGGCGCTGCTGCTGGATGTATTAATGGCTTACTTACCACCAAGGCCAAGATCGAGGCCTTTATTGTCACTCTTGGCACCATGGGCATTTATCGCTCACTTATCACTTATATGGCCGATGGAGGCACTTTGTCTCTTAATTTCACAGTAGGCGATGTTTATAGCGAGGTGTATTACGGCACTCTGCTTGGGGTACCTTACCCGGTCTGGGTATTTTTAAGCGTGGCAATTATCGGCTACGTGCTACTCAACAAAACAGTCTTCGGCCGCCACTGCTTTGCAATTGGCTCCAATGAGAAAGTTGCCCTTTACTCTGCTATTCACGTCGACCGTGTTAAAACTATGACCTATATTCTGCAAGGGGTCTGCGTCTCCATTGCGACTATTATCTACGTGCCCAGACTAGGATCGGCATCAGGGCAGACTGGTGTGCTTTGGGAGCTCGAGGCTATTGCAGCCGTCATTATTGGCGGCACCATGCTCAAAGGTGGCTACGGCCGTATCTGGGGAACTGTAGTGGGCGCGCTAATCCTTACACTTATTGGCAATATCTTAAACCTCACTGACATGATAAGTAACTATCTGAACGGCGCCGTACAAGGCATAATTGTGATTGCCGCCGTTTACCTTCAACGCGGCGCCTGGCGCAAACAAGCGCCGCCTTAAATCTCTTATTTTGTTAAGCAATTGGATCAGCACATGAATTTTCAACTAGGCAAACTTAAGCTTTTCACTCGCAGTATCATCGCGGCACTTTTTGGACTGAGCATTTTGGCTTCGGCAAGCGCACAAACCATCGGCGTCTCTATTCCTGCGGCGACTCATGGCTGGGCCGGCGGTCTTAATTTTCATGCTGAAGAAACTAAGAAACGCCTAGAAGCTGCAAACCCTGGCATGAAAATAGTTTTGCTTACCGCCAATAGCGCCTCCCAGCAAGCCAACGACCTTGAGGATTTGGTTGCCATTCATCAAATCGATGCGCTGGTGGTTTTACCTTTTGAATCTGCGCCGCTAACGGGCCCAGTTCGCAACGTTAAACGTCGCGGCATCTTTGTTACGGTGGTCGATAGAGGGTTGAGCGAAGAAGGTATTGAAGATGTCTATGTGGCAGGCAACAACGCCGAGCTTGGCCAAGTGTCAGCAAAGTATATTAAAGAACGCCTGAGTAGCGGCGGCAATATTGTCATTCTGCGAGGCATTCCCACCGTCATAGATGAACAACGCTTCGATGCGTTTATTGAAGAAATACAGGGCAGTAACGTCACCGTATTAGATGACAAGCACGCAAACTGGAATCGCGATGATGGCTTTACTGTTATGCAAGATTTTTTGGCCCGCTTCCCTAAGATTGATGCGGTATGGGCACAAGATGATGATATCGCCATTGGCGTCATTCAAGCGGTACGTCAAGCAAGGCGCCAGGAAGAATTGTTTATCGTTGGCGGTGGCGGCATGAAAGATATCGTCAAAAGAGTTATGGATGGTGACAAACTTACACCGGTGGATGTGCTATACCCACCCTCAATGATAGCAACGGCAATGGAGCTTACTGCATTGAAGTTCCTTACTAACGCTCCTATCAATGGCGACTATATTCTAGGCTCGCCACTTATTACCGAAGACAACGCCGCAGACTATTATTTTCCAGAGTCTCCGTTTTAGTTCTCGTTGGAAATGTAAACGCTAACTGTTAGAACTATTTATGAAAACCATACACGAAGGCAGTTTATGAAAACCATACACGAAAGCAATTTATGAAAACGGCTTACTATGAAGACAATTAAGGGTCCTGCTATTTTCTTGGCACAATTTGTTGCCGATGAAACTCCTTTCAATTGCTTAGGTGAAATTGCGGCATGGGCATCCAAGCTAGGATTTAAAGGCGTCCAGATACCAACCTGGGACGAGCGCCTTATCGACTTGAAACTTGCCGCACAAAGCTCAGGCTACTGCGATGAAATCAAAGGCTTGCTAGCAGAGCATGATATTGAAATCACAGAATTGTCTACCCACCTGCAAGGCCAGCTGGTTGCAGTTCACCCCGCCTATGACGAGATGTTTGATGGATTTGCTCCGCCCGAAGTTCAAGGCAACCCAAAAGCCCGACAGGCTTGGGCCGTTGAGCAGGTAAAACTTGCCGCGAAAGCATCCATGAATTTAGGCCTCACCGCCCACGCCAGTTTTTCTGGCGCCTTAGCTTGGCCCTATCTGTATCCTTGGCCACAGCGACCAGCGGGATTAGTCGAAACCGCGTTTGATGAATTGGCTAAGCGCTGGCTACCTATTCTTGACTGTTTCGAAGATGCAGGTGTCGACGTTGGCTTCGAGATTCATCCCGGCGAAGATCTTCATGACGGCGTGACTTTTGAAATGTTTCTAGAACGTGTCAATAACCATCCTCGTTGCAACATGCTTTTTGATCCAAGCCATTTGGTGCTGCAGCAATTGGATTATCTTGGATTTTTAGAGCACTACATCGAGCGCATTAAGCTTGTTCATATCAAAGATGCCGAGTTTAATCCCACCGCGCAGCAAGGAATGTATGGCGGCTATCAATCTTGGGTTGATCGCGCCGGACGGTTTCGCTCTTTAGGCGACGGACAGGTCAACTTTAAGTCGATATTTTCTAAACTTGCGGCGAACGATTTTGATGGCTGGGCTGTGCTTGAGTGGGAATGCTGTCTCAAACACCAAGAAGATGGCGCCCGCGAAGGCGCGCAGTTTATAAACGACCATATTATTCGAGTCACCGACAAAGCCTTTGATGATTTTGCGGGTTCCGGTACCGATGTCGAGTCCAACAAGCGAATTTTAGGGTTAGATTAAAATGCAGAAGATTCGATTAGGCATGGTTGGCGGTGGCCAAGGCGCCTTCATTGGTGACGTGCACCGCATTGCGTCTAGAATCGACAATCGCTTCGATCTTGTTGCTGGAGCGCTTAGCTCCGACCCAACACGGGCAGCTGAATCAGCTGCTGAAATAGGGATTTCGACTGATCGCAGCTATGCCAGCTTTGCTGATATGGCGCTAGCGGAATCAACGCGAGAAGACGGAATTCAAGCAGTCTCAATCGTGACACCCAACCACCTTCACTTCCCTGTTGCTAAAGCATTTTTGGAAGCAGGCATTCATGTCATCTGTGACAAGCCCCTCACCTCAACCCTCGAGCAGGCCAAAGCTTTAGTTGAGATTGCCCAAAACAGCGAAGCAATGCTGGCAGTCACGTACAATTACAGCGGCTATCCTATGATCCGGCAAGCTAAAGAAATGGTTAGTAATGGCCTGTTAGGAAAGATCAGGCTAATCCAAGTCGAATACGCTCAGGACTGGCTAGCCACAAGCCTTGAAACGAGCGGACAAAAGCAAGCGGCATGGCGAACAGACCCCGCTCAAGCAGGCGCAGGGGGCAGTATTGGCGATATTGGCACACATGCATTTCACCTAGCGGAGTTTGTCAGCGGCCTAGAGGCGCAGTCACTTCTAGCTGATCTAGACTCATTCGTAAGCGGGCGCAGCCTAGATGACAATGCTCACATATTGCTGCGCTACAGCGGCGGTGCGAAAGGAATGCTTTGGGCTAGTCAGATAGCCATAGGCAAAGAAAACGGGCTCTACCTGCGTCTATATGGCGAGAAGGCCGGCATCGAATGGAAGCAAGAAAACCCTAATTACCTTATCTTTACACCTTTCAATGAGCCTTCTCAGACTCTTTCTCGAGGCGGTGCTGGTAGCAGCGATTCCATAGGGGGAATTCGAATTCCCGCGGGCCATCCTGAAGGCTTTCTTGAAGGCTTTGCAAACCTCTATCAAGACATTGCTGATTTGATTCAAGCAAAAGGTAACCTTAAGGACTCCTTAGTGCCAACAGCGCAAGACGGACTTAGAGGACTTCAATTTGTGGACGCCGCGGTAAAATCCAATAAGGCTGGCACCACTTGGCTTCCTATCTAGCGGCTTATTTAGCGGTTTAATCACCGTAGCCTCCTTACTAAGCTCAATTTTCCAAGCGCTCATTTTCAAGCGCTATGTTCCAGCTAAATGTTTCGATACACTGTGGTCATTCGACTAGGGGTAGATAAGCATGAAGAACAAAAACCTAAGCAGAGCATTTCCTCGTAGAAAATTCTTAAAAACGCTAGCGATAGCCGGTGCTGGAGTGGCTCTACCCTGGCCAGTTTTAGCGCAGTCCAGACGAGTGAATGCGGTGGGTTTACAGCTGTACTCCCTGCGCGCGGAGATGGGCGCAGACTTTGAGGGTACTTTGGCAAAACTTGCTGAAATTGGCTTTAAAGAAATGGAATTTGCGGGCTACTTCGACAAAACCCCAAGCCAAGTGCGTCGCATATTAGATGCCAATGGATTAACGTCTTCGGCGGCTCACATTCCGCTCGAAGCTATCCGCAATAACTTAAACCAAGTGATCGATACTGCCGCCGCAATTGGCCAAAAGTATATTGTACTGCCGTATATGGTTGGCGCCGATAGAGAATACGACAACTATGCTCGTATCGCAGATTTGCTCAACCGCGCTGGCGAAGCAAGTAAAGCCGCCGGCATTAAAATGGGTTACCACAATCATGACTTCGAATTCGACAAGCATGATGGCCGCATGGGCTATGACGTATTGCTTGAGCAAACTGATGACGACCTAGTTTCCTTTGAGATGGATCTTTATTGGGCCGCCACTGCCGGCATTGATCCCAGAGACTATTTCAGAAAGTACCCTGGCAGGTTCACGATGTTGCACGTTAAGGATCAAGCAGCAAATGGCGAGATGGCCGACGTAGGCCGCGGCATTATCGATTTCGCTGATATTTTCTCAATGGCAGACATCGCCGGATTTGAACATTATTTTATAGAACACGACAATCCCAGCGACGGGATAAACTCTATCACCTACAGCTACAACACGGTTAACCAACTGCGATTCTAAACGCGTTATTCTAAAGGTGGTTTTTTTGTATGGCCGAACAAGAATATGATGTCATTGTGGTGGGTTCAGGCGCTGGCGGAGGTATGGCCACCTATCAACTAGCCAATGCAGGGCTTAAAGTTGCATTAATAGAAGCGGGCGATTATTACGATCCCGCCGATAATGAACAGCGAACCCAGCTTCGCAATCCATGGGAATCTCCGAGGCGCGGGGCAAGTACGCGCCGCCGACCCTTTGGTGATTACAATTCTTGTATCGGTGGTTGGGATATAGACGGCGAGCCATACACCAACAAAGGTGAGACCGACTTCCGCTGGTGGCGCGGCCGCATGCTTGGCGGTCGCACCAATCATTGGGGCCGAATTTCTTTACGATTTGGTCCACTGGATTTTAAGCGGCACGACAGCGATGGCCTCGGAGACAATTGGCCAATCGGCTATGAGGATGTCAAACCCTATTACGATAAAGTCGACAAACTGATCGGCGTTTTTGGCAGCAATGAAGGCTTGCCGAATGATCCCGATGGATTTTTCTTACCCGCTCCGAAGCCTCGTTTGCACGAACTGTACTTTATCGATGGCGCAAAAAAATCTAATATCCCAGTCTATCCTTCTAGGCTCTCGATACTAACCAAGCGTATAAACGACGAGCGCGGAGTCTGCTTCTATTGTAGACAATGTAGTCGAGCCTGCAGCATACATGCTGATTTTTCCGCCGGTACTGTGCTGGTAATGCCCGCACTAAAAGGCGGACGCGTCGACCTCTACACCAACTCAATGGTTAGGGAGGTAACCACCAATAGCGAAGGTGTCGCAACTGGCGTTTCCTATATTGACAAAGAAACCGGTCACGAGACAACAATGAAAGGCCGCACTATAGTGCTCGCAGCCTCAGCTTGCAGTTCTGCTCGCATCCTTTTGAATTCAAAAAGCGCACAGCATGAAAACGGTTTAGGCAACAGCAGTGACCACGTTGGTCGGTATCTACACGACTCCACCGGAGCAAGTAGAGCCGCTTTTATTCCTGAGTTGATGGACCGAGAAATCTACAATGAAGATGGTGTTGGCGGTATGCATGTTTATACGCCTTGGTGGCTGGAGAACGAAAAACTGGATTTCACTCGCGGCTATCATCTTGAAATCGGCGGCGGCATGACTATGCCTTCCTATGGTTTCGGCTTTGCCGCCAATCAGTACAATGAGTATATCGGCAAGAGAGTTGGTGGCTACGGCAATCAGCTGCGCGATGACATTAAGAAGTTCTATGGCTCGCGCCTCAGTATTGCCTGTCGTGGCGAGAGCGTACCGCAGTTCAGTAATCGCTGTGAGATAGACCCTACGGTTGTCGATGAGTGGGGCATCCCTGTGCTTCGATTTGATTACCAATGGAGCGAACACGAAATTAATCAAGCTAAGCACATGCAAGATACCATGGAAGAAATTTTGGAGAATGCTGGCGGAACATTGCTTGGCAGCAAGCCTGGTGCAGATCGCCAATACGGACTGGCCAAACCAGGTGAAATCATTCACGAGGTCGGCACTACTAGAATGGGCAATAATCCAGCAACCTCGGTGACCAATCAATTTGGCCAGCTCCACGATTCTAAGAATGTGTTTGTTGCAGATGCCGGCACTTTTGTTTCCCAAGCCGACAAGAACCCCACCTGGACAATCATGGCGCTGGCATGGCGTCAGGCAGACTATATTGTCGATCAATTCAAACAACAGAATTTATAAGTGCTGACAAAATGAATCGAAGAGAAACCTTAAAATCACTTTTGCTGGCTCCCATGGCCAGCGGCGTTATCGCAAGCTCGGCAACGTCTAAAATTAATGCTGCAGAGGCCCGTACTTGGAAGGCGCTGCCCAAAGACTACTCATATGGCAGGACCGAGATAGAAAAAGAATCCGACGCTACGCTATTTGCAGAGGATTATTTTCGCGAACACGAGCTTCTCACCATCGCCGTTTTGTGCGACATCATCTTACCGTCAGACCATCCTAATGGCGGAGCATTGGACGCTGGTCTGCCTGACTTTGTTGAATTTATGGCGAAAGACAGAGAGCGCTATCAACTGCCACTGCGTGGCGGCATAGCCTGGCTCGACTCCCATTCTTTAGAAAGGTTCAGCGCAAACTTCATCAATATTAGCGAGCCGCAGCGGCTTATTATTTGCGACAGCATTGCCTACGTCGATAATCAAGAAGCTGAGCTGCAACCGGGCATCAGCTTTTTTAGTCTGATACGCAACCTAACTATGACCGGTTATTACACCACAGAGCAAGGTTTCAAAGATTTAGGCTATCTAGGAAACACACCCAATATTTGGGATGGAGTGCCAGAAAATGTCCTGACAAAGCACGGCAAGTCTTATGAAGACGAGTGGTTAGTGAAATGTGTTGATCAATCTAAAAGGGATATCACCGCGCAATGGGACGATGATATGAATCTTATTTCTTGATTCTCTTAGTTGGATAAACTCACACCGCAAACGAATTCCCTTCCTATAACGTTACCTTTATTTTTAGTGAGGAAAAATGAAAAAACTCCTAACACAGATATTCAGCATGGCGTCAAAAGTGACGTTAATCACCATATCAATAAGCTTCGTACTAAGCACCGCTGTCTCCGCTCAAGTAGCTCAACCAATGGAACCCCAGCCGGTTTTAGTTCAAAGCTCTACGGCTGGTGCCGCGCCAAGCGATGCTATTGTTTTGTTTTCAGGTAATGATTTATTGGCATGGGAAAGAACCGCAGACGATGAACCTGCGCGCTGGATAATCGATGCCCAAGTCATGACTGTGAAGCAGGGAGCGGGGACCATCAAGACCAAACAGAGTTTCGGCGACATGCAGTTACATCTTGAATGGCGGCCAACCGCTACCATAGAAGGATCCGGTCAGAGCCGCGGCAACAGCGGAGTGTTTCTTCATTCTTTGTTTGAATTACAAATTCTTGATAGCTGGGACAATCCAACTTACATTAATGGCCAGGCTGGCTCTATTTACTTACAACATGCGCCATTGGTAAACGCGAGTAAGCCGCCAGGTGAGTGGCAAAGCTTCGACATCACCTTTAGCGCCCCGCACTATAACAACGGTAAGCTGGAAACCCCTGCCTATGTCACTGTTTTTCAAAACGGACTGCTAATTCAAAACCATGTTGAAATATTGGGCGCCACCTATACCACAGAGCCTGAGTATAAAACCCAGTGTGAGCCCTATTCTCAAAATGGCCGACTGCAAGACTGCAGCGGTAAAATGCCAATAACTTTGCAAGACCACGGTCAAATAGTCTCCTATCGAAATATTTGGGTTCGTGAGCTTTAACGGTATAGTTCTAATACCGCACCTGGTTTTCAAACAATAAAAAGGCGGCCTCTCATTTAGAAATACCGCCTTTTTTTATTCTAGCAAATCAACCCGAACTACTCAGCCATAAAAAGCTTCCACTGCCTATTTGCTTTCTCAATGTAACCGGGAATATCTTCTGACCAGCGCGCATTAATTTTACGGCTGTAATTTAAATACAATTTGCCGTCTTAGATTGCCCAGAGGTCTGGCTCGGCGCTGGCAGTATCCCCCTTAGGCACAGCATAGGCGCAGCATAGGCGCAGTAACCACCATATTGCGGCGAATAAGCGGCCGGCTCAGCTATAAACATATCCAAATTTTCTTGGGATGAAAACCTCCAGGTCGCGCACATATAGTCAAAAGTGAACTCATCAGAGCCGGTAACCGGTTTGCCTTGTGTAAAATAGGCAACGGCGTCGTATCCACTTATTGCGTTATCGTTGAAGTAATCGGTGTACACCGGATCGATAGCCATTGCCGAACCGCTAAGGGATAGCAGCAATAATCCATACAGAGACAGATAAAAATTGCTCACCCCTTTAAGTTTCAAGTGAATGCTCCTTTCTTTTTCAAATCTATTTTCCGGACCAATTTCTCCGACCCGATTTCCCCAACAATGCGGAAAGATCGGCGCGCCGTAAATACACAATAGTCGCTGCCGACAGGAACACCAAAACCGCCATCGCAAATAACTGCCCGCCGTCGCGATCACCTGCTTCGTTAATAATAACGCTGACTCCAAGAGGGGTTAACAGATGGAAGAATATGGCACCAGAAATAACACCAAAGGCGAGCGCGGCGCCAAAAACTTGAGTCTTCCTTATGAGAATCAAAATCGTTGCCATGAGCTCAATTGTGCCAATTGTGTAGCCCCCGTAGGCTGCAAAGCCGGCAGCGGCAAACTTTAAAAACCCTATGCCTTCCATCCAGAGCCCAATCGTGCCAAATATGTGCTGGGTCTCAAATGAATTGCCAAATTTAAAAAACAAGGACTGTACGAAGACAAAGCCAATAAAAAGCGCTAGTGCCCACGGCAGATAATGCATAAATTTTTTATTTTCCATTTTATTCACCTAACAATTAACCTATGCAACACAAGACCCACACATCAGCAGAATATTTCAAACAAAAGAAAATAGCCTGCCACGACCACCGCTTAGAATTGCGCTTGGTGTTTCAAACTCCGGTAAGTTTAGAGAGTTAAGCTGTTGATAAGATTATTTTGATAAATCGCATCTTTGAAGCTCGCGGCTCTTAGCTTCAATACCCGACGGTCACAGTAGCTACAAACCGACAATATTTACAAACCCCTGATGTTTATAAACCAGTAGTTGCGGCCTAGAAGTTCCCCCACTATCTTGTGAGCGCCGCATTTTATAAAAAGTATAGTAAAGCTTAAACTTTACTATATCGAAGGGCCTTGTTCGCTTTACCACACACGGTGCTCGTCAGAGCTCAGCTTGGAAGATTCTCCTCTATATTGTGCTTAGCATCTTGAGGCTCACTACATATGGTGGTATCGTAGCCTCGCACTACAGCATAATGCCATTTGTGCTGTTTTGTTGAATAACATTCTTACGCAGCGCCTCCACACCTCATTCTGCGTTTGAATGCTCCTTGAGATTCCCGCTCTGCGCAGGCCTGCACCACTTTGCGCAGGGCGGGATGCTCTTTAATATGTCCTCGTCCTAGCGTTATTCCTGCCGATTACACTCTATGAAAGCTATCGTGGTTACCCAGCAAACCTCAAAAAGACTGACGCGACATGAAAGAAATCAAAACACACACGCAGCGAGCCTGTCTAAACTGCGGCACTGCGCTTAACGAATCGTTTTGCTCACACTGCGGCCAGCGAGAGCAGGAAGTAAAGCGCCCTCTCATTGACCTCTTGAAAGAGCTGTTGTATGCAATATCTGAACTGGATGGCAGAGCTTATCGAACAGTTTTCTTTTTGTTTTGCAAACCGGCCTATCTGACTCACGAGTATATTGAAGGGCGCCGGATGAGCTTTACCCCGCCCTTAAGGCTGTTTCTGATACTCAGCATCATCTTCTTTTTCATGATCTCGGCCAATTCTCTGATACAAACCCTCGACAGCTCCCTGTCCGGTGAAGGGGATAAAAACAGTGGGCTTTTGGCCAACAGCAGCTCAAGCGAAGAAGATATAGATGGGGATCAAGCAGAGCTCAGTAATAGACTCATCGAGGTCATCGAGTTCATCGACAACATTGTCGTGCCATCCTTGAGCGAAGAAACGAATACAAATTTAGTCGCCTTTATATCGACCCAAGTTCAAACAAATTTCAAGAGGATCATGGACGACCCTCAAGACTTTTTCTATGGCTCATTGGACTATACCACCTTCTTTATATTGTTGATGATGCCTTTTTTGGCCATGATCTTAAAGGTTCTCTATTTCTTTTCAAAGCAGTTCTATGTGGAGCACATGATTCTAACGCTCCACAATCATACCTTTTTGATTCTGGCGATGATCATTCGAATGCCACTGAATTTGATGGGGGAAGGAACTGTAATGATTGTTTCACCGCTGGCGAATCTTGTATCCGGCCTTCTCGCAATTTGGATGGTGATTTATTTGTTTTTAAGTCTGAAAGTTTATTTTGGCCAAGGGTATTTGCTAACAACATTCAAATTCATAACAGCAACGATTCTTTATGGAATGTTGCTAGGAATTGGTTTTGCGGTATTTATGGCCTTTTTCTTTATATTTTCCTAAGCTCTTTTTCTAACCTTTTCTTCTAAGAATCAGTCCGCCTTGTGAATATGTACATCCACTTGTGGAAAAGGAATTGAAAGGCCTTCGTTACCAAAAGTGCGGTAAACTTCCTCGTTCATCTTAAAGAATACACCCCAATAGTCTGGCGCATTAACCCATGCCCGAACAACTATGTTAACCGAACTATCTGCCAAGGCGGACAGGGCTAAAAAAGGCTCTGGGTCTTTCAATATCCTGTCATCAGCCGCAATTAACTTATTAATAGCTGCGTAAGCCTTATCGATGTCATCACCGTAGGCGATGCCGATGGTCCAATCCACACGGCGTGTTGGCTGAGTAGAGTAGTTAATTAAGGCACTAGTCGCTAGAGGGCCGTTAGGAATCAGAACCGTCTTATTATCGGGTGTAGTTAGAATCGTAACGAAAATTTGAATCTCTTTTACCGACCCGATATAGCCCTGAGCTTCAATCACATCCCCCACTTTATAGGGCTTGAAAAGCAGAATCATCACACCACC
Organism: Glaciecola sp.; assembly: GCA_047628735.1. Classification (GTDB taxonomy): domain Bacteria; phylum Pseudomonadota; class Gammaproteobacteria; order Pseudomonadales; family Pseudohongiellaceae; genus UBA9145. The sequence continues at coordinate 10,430 of JBLHVT010000050.1, read as the reverse complement.
AGCAAAATTCTGCAAAGTGCCAGATAACGCCAAACCTACTGCCAAACCGGCAGCGCCGATAATCGCAACAAACGATGTCATCTCTACACCTAGCATGCCAAGAGCGGTAATGTAGACCATTACCTTTAGCAAGATAGACACTAAGCTAGAAACAAAACTACGCAGCGAAGGATCGGTATCGTTGCGCTCCATCATTGCCGTCATGACGTTAATAATTACTTTTACGATGTAGAGCCCGATCACTAAAGTGGCCAGAGCAGCGAGTAATTTGAGACCGTAAGTTATCGCAAATGTGATCAATACGGCCGGATCGATTTCCATGTTAATTTCCTGTAAGTTTATTATTATTAATAAAAAAGGTGAGACAGAGCTCACCTTTCATATTTCGGTTTTTTGCAAACAACCTAAGACAATATTACCTGCTAGGTATTAACTAGGGGAAACAAAGGGATGATAGAAGTGCCACTAGCTGCGATTCTCTAGCTGGACTGACCGCGCAACAATCGAGTACTCTTTAACTTCTCCGCTTAGTTTCAAAGTCGCTTGAGCACCGGCATCCTGAGCGTAGTGTTCGGCTTGCTCACCAGATAACACGTGTTCGGTGAGCGTTCCGTAGACGACTGAGCGCTGCATGCTTGTTGCCATTGGCACAAAGAAAGCATAGTCTTCGAAGGTGACACGGGCATAGGTATCGCCATCCACTAAGATCATCCAGCAGCCTTTAGCCTGGCACACTTCTGTAATTTGACCTTCTATCTTAAGCATGCCATTAGCATCAGTGACATTGGCTGCAATAGCCTGTTTCAGCGATTGGGTTTCCCCTAGAGCTGGCATTTCTACCCCAAATGCCATATCAGGAGAAAATTCCTGTTGTGCGAGCGCTGCAAAGCTAAAGCCTGCAGCGATGATAAGTACTACTCGATTTACACTATTCATAATAAAACCTCCAACTACTTATAACGATTTTAGGAAAGCCAGAATTTGCTTCTGTTCGTTCTCTTCGAGTGTTAAAAATACGTCAGGCATAACAGACTGATCGTCATCGCTGACACTGGCAACTCGGTCCTTAAAATAAGTTACCCAACGCCGCCCGTCTTCGCTTTGAATTTGCACTGCAAGCTCGGAATCATTTCTGTATCGTCCTCGAACCGTAGAGCCATCATTTTGAGTAACTATCTTTGTACCATAGCCACTAACAATCGTTGCAGATGGATTGGTTAGCGCCTGAATTAACGCTGACTCAGAAAGCCTCGCTGAGACACCATCTAAACCGGGCCCAACATTACCACCGTTGTCATCATAAGAGTGGCAGGTGACACAGTTAGCTTGGTTGTTAAAAACTTGTTCACCGGCAATTACCATAGGATCGTCGCTAGGGCCGGAGTCTTGGTTCCCGATATTAAGTTCAGGCTTGCCCTGCAGGGTCCGGACAAAATTGGCTATATCATAAATTTCTTCTTCACTGAATGAGCCTCCCCACGCCGCCATGCCGGTGCCAGCGCGGCCATCGGTGATAACCGCAAGCAAGTCTGTATCAGACAATTTATTTGCCACACTGTCAGTTAATGACTTACCCATTGCCTGACCTTCCCCCAGACCACCGTGACAGACCGTGCAATAGGCATCGTATAGCTCACCTCCCTCACCCACACCTGCCGCGACAAAAGACGATCCGCTTAGCAGCACCGCTGCCATTGAAAGTACTGTATTTAACTTCTTATTCATAAAAACAAAACCTTATAAACAAATACTAAAGAGAGAATGAAAGTTTATTCTCTCTATTGATTATAGACAAACTAGAATCTAGCGTAGCTTCGCAGACTCAATAGCACTGACCTACCTTTAAAGACTAAATAAAATATAGTTTCCAGGAGAAATCCCTGTCGCCACACCCTCTCTTGTCACTGGGTCACGTGTTCCAGAAGCGATGCCGATATATTGCTTACCGTCAATGGTAAAGCTAGTCGGCGGCGCATAGAGGCCACTGCCTGTTTGGAATTTCCATAAGATTTCACCGGTTTCATCGTTCATAGCATAGATATAACCGTCCGGTGCTCCCGCGAAAACTAAACCGCCCCCGGTTGCTAAAGTACCGGCCCAGTTAAAGTTGCCGGGCATTTCAACCTGCCAATCGATGTCACCCGTGCGCATGTTAAAAGCGACAACATAACCAGTGCCACTAGGCTCAAAACGGGGAATCCCGCCGAGATCCATAGTGCCAGGTCGCCCATCTCCTTCGCGGCGAATGAAGGTAGTGCCCCATTCAGTTGTAGGAATATAAAGCATATTGGTATCAGGGCTATAAGAGGCAGGGGGCCAGTTTTTACCACCATACAAACCAGGAAAAACAACCGTATCCGCTGGTTCATACATAGACTCCTTTAACACCGGCTTGCCAGACTCATCTCGTTCTGCCCAGTTAACCTTGGTATATTCTCCAGCATACAGGAATTCGCCGTTAAAACGGTCGAGTGCATAGACATGACCATTTCTTGATATTTGCACAATCATTTTACGCATCTGACCTTCGAACATCTCTTCGATGATCATTGGCTCGGATGTTGAGTCATGGTCGAACTCATCTCGAGGAGATGTTTGAAAATGCCATTCCAACTCACCAGAATCAGCGTGCAGCGCGACTACGGAGTTAGTATAAAGATTGTCGCCTTTGCGGACGTTGTTATTGATGTCCGGCCATGGATTTCCTGTTCCCCAGAACACTAGATCTGTTTCAGGGTCATAAGTGCCGGTAACCCAAGTAGGGCCGCCGCCGGTTTTCCATGAATCTCCTTCCCATGTTTCATTACCAGGCATCCCTTCTTCAGGGGTGGTATACCAGCGCCAGCGGCGCTCACCGGTATTCACATCATAGGCATCGACATAGCCGCGGATACCAAACTCTCCGCCCCCTACGCCAATTAATACCATGTCTTTTACAACTAGCGGCGCAGCCGTTATAGAAAAAGACTCACGGTGATCGCCAACTTCCGCATCCCATAATTGAATGCCTGTGGCCGCGTCAAAAGCCAATAGATGGGCATCTAAAGTGCCATAAAAAACTTTGTCTTCGTGCAAACCAACACCCCGGTTATGAGGCCCGCAGCACAAGTCTACATTTTCAAAATCGTGGTCATAGCGCCACAGCTCATCACCTGTCATTGGGTCAACGACTACCAGATGGCTGTTGGCAGTGGTTAAATACATGCGTCCGTCATTGACCAGCGCAGTTACTTCAAATGCGCCGCCACTGACACCTGTTTGCTTTATCCAAACCGGCCGAAGGTTTGCCACTGTGTCGCGGTTAATTTGATCGTCAGGCATATAACGCCAAGCGCCGTAGTTTTTGCCATAGGTAACCCAACGATCTGAATGATCCTGAGCATTCTCAAGAATTTCTGAGGTCACGTTTTGGGCAGCCGCAGCACTAGCTAAGATCATACTAAGCAGCGTGAGCGCGGATACAGATTTAAATAGTTTCAACATCGTTGTTCTCTTTTAAAAGTGTCTGTTTATAAGCTATTGATAAGTATAGCCATTACTTGAGAGAGACTCAGTAGCAGCCGCTCCTAGCAGAGACCTAATTAACCTATAAATCGACCCGCCCTGTCAATCGCGGAACTGCCAGTGAAATTGGGGCATAAACCGAAGTGATTTGTTCGTTTGATCAGCTAAAACTGGAGACATTGCACTCTAATTGCTCAGGTCATATCATCCAGACCAACTTGCAATACCGGACCTATGCGCAGCAACGGCAAGTTATACTGAAATCAACCGAACTGTTTTCGCCCTCGACTAGAGACGCGGGACAAGGATAAGAAATGATTGTATATGGTGTTGCACTACTCTCGCTTTGCCTAATCGCTGGCATGTTGGTAGGTGAAACTCTCGGCGTGCTGATGGGGGTTCAAGCCAATGTAGGCGGCGTTGGCATCGCCATGCTGCTGTTGGTATTTGCTAGTAATACTGACAAATTCAAATCCCTTACGGAAGGCGCCGCAGGCGCCGGCATTCAATTTTGGAGTGCCATGTACATTCCCATCGTGGTGGCCATGGCGGCGAGACAAGATGTGGCTGCCGCCGCTGATGGTGGACTTATCGCCCTTGTGGCTGGGGTCGCTGCGGTTATCGTCAGCTTCGCGCTGGTGCCTGTGTTAAGCCGGATTGGCAAAAATACTGACGCAGCAAGGGGTGAAGGCTAATGGATATTATTGAAACAGTCTTTGTTCGCAACAGTTTGATCGTCGCCTTCGCCGCAATAGGAATTGTCATGTGGGTCTCCTATTTCCTCGCCAACAAGCTCACTGCAGGGAGAATTCACGGCTCTGCCATTGCCATTGCACTGGGGCTTCTTGCAGCTTACTGGGGAGGAATCAGCACCGGAGGCACTCGCGGCGTTGCTGATTTTGCCCTGCTCGGCGGCATTGGCTTAATGGGCGGGGGCATGATGCGAGACTTCGCAATTGTTGCCACCGCTTTCGGGGTCAAATTCAGTGAACTTAAAAAAGCCGGACTGGCAGGCGCAATCTCAATTTTTGCAGGCGTCATTGTATCCTTCGTGGTCGGTGCTGTGGTGGCGGTGATGTTTGGCTACACCGATCCGGTGGCGATAACCACTATCGGCGCCGGCGCTGTCACCTACATCGTCGGCCCAGTTACCGGTGAGGCCATCGGTGCCAGCGACGCCGTGATTACACTTAGTGTTGCGGCAGGCTTGGTGAAGTCCATATTAGTAATGATCGGCACTCCTTTGGTTGCCAAATCAATCGGACTCGATAACCCACAATCGGCTATGGTGTTTGGCGGCTTGATGGGAACCACAAGCGGGGTCGCCGCAGGTTTAGCGGCAACTGATCCTAAGCTAGTTCCCTATGGCGCAATGACAGCCACTTTTTATACCGGTGTTGGCTGCCTTTTGGGGCCCTCAATTTTATATTTTATAGTTAGCGCTATCTTTTAGCGCTATTTGATCAGCGCTAACAATCGATTACGGAAACCTCTATGTCTCGCGATTCATTTCCTCATCTTAACAACAATAATTCCAAGACTGCTCTAGTCGAAGGCGACCACAGCTACAGCTTCGAGGAAGTAAATTCAACCATCGATCGATTCGCGAGCGGATTGCTCAGTGGAAAGTCAGATCTTGATGAAGAGCGCATTGCTTTTTTTATTCCAGCCAGTCTAGATTATGTAACCGTCATGCACGGTATCTGGCGCGCAGGAGGAATAGCCGTCCCTCTTAACGTGGCCTCTGCTGTCGCAGAACTAGATCACTATTTGACCTCTGCCAGCGTTACCCGAATGATCGCAAATGGCCATTATCAAGATTCGCTTAAGGAACTTTGTCAGCGCTTAAATATTAAGCTGATGTCAGTAGAAGACGTTCTTCATGACACAGCAAACCCCCTACCGGTTGTTGCTTTAGAGCGCAGAGCCATGATGCTTTTCACCAGCGGCACTACCAATAAGCCAAAGGGCGTTGTTAGTACGCACAAAACTATTCAAGCTCAAGTCACCACATTAATAGATGCATGGTGCTGGACCGAGATTGATGTAATTCCCCTGTTTTTACCGGTGCATCACATCCATGGCATCATCAACATATTGAGCTGCGGTTTATGGGCGGGGGCTACTGTTCACTTGTTTGAGAAATTTGATATCCCCAAGATCACCGCTGAAATTGTCGCCGACCGTTACAATCTTTTCATGGCGGTGCCGACCATCTATGTAAAGCTAATTCAGTATTTTGACTCGATCGATCAAGAGCAGGTTGAGAGCATTTGCGATGGATTTTCTAGAATGCGACTCAACATATCTGGTTCCGCAGCCTGCCCTGTAAAACTGTTTAAACAATGGGAAAGCTTAACCGGCCAAGTGCTATTAGAACGCTATGGTATGACCGAGATCGGCATGGGAATTTCTAATCCATATTCAGGTGAACGCCGTGCAGGTTTTGTAGGACAAGCTCTGCCAGGGGTGAAAATCGCACTATTTGATGAGGATCAAAAAATCATAGATGAGGAAGGCTTATCCGGTGAAATCCGAGTTCAGGGTGACAATGTCTTTCTCGAATATTGGAATAACCAAAAAGCGACCACAGAAAGCTTTAAAGATGGCTGGTTCTGCACAGGCGATGTGGCCGTTCTAGAGAGCGGCTACTATCGAATAATGGGGCGCTCCTCTGTTGATATCATTAAGTCAGGCGGCTACAAGCTTTCTGCTCTGGAAATTGAAGGCGTCTTGCTTATGCATGATGCCATTGCAGAGGTTGCAGTGATCGGGGTGGAAGACGAAACTTGGGGCGAATCCGTTACTGCCTTTATCAGCGTGAATCCGGGTGCAACTCTTGAATTTGGGGAGCTGAGAGCCTGGTGCGATGGAAAAATGTCATCCTATAAAATCCCAAAATCCATCAAGCTGATTGACACCTTGCCAAGAAACGCCATGGGCAAGGTAACCAAACCTGCTTTAAAGGCCATGCTCTAGGAATTACTTTGATCACGGGCTCTGCTAACTGCGGCAAAGCCCAATGTTGTCAATTCAAATCAACCCAGCCGTGCGTTTCTTATCCACAACCGATAAAATGCATCTCCAGCGATCGTCTTATTTTATCAACCGCTTTAGATGAGTTTGATTTACTTTGAAAACTGAGTTTCTTGGCAAGACCCTATCCGGCCCGTTTACCGTGCCTTCCGGTATCGTAACCTGCTCCGCCTCCATCATTCAGCGCGTATTTGACACCATGCCTGAAGTTGGCGTTTTAACCACCAAAAGTATCGGACCAGAGCCACGCCTTGGTTACCGCGAGCCTATCCTGACTCAGTTTGAGCCTGGCAAGTTCACCAATGCCGTGGGGCTTACCAACCCCGGTGCTGCGCGATCAGCCGAGCTGATGTCCCAGCTCACTATCCCTGAAGATCGCTTCCTACTTATTTCTATATTCGGCGGCAGCGTAGAAGAATATGTTGATGTGGCAAAAATTATGGCGCCACATAGCGACGGCCTAGAGTTAAACCTGTCATGCCCTCACGCCAAAGGCTATGGCATGGCAATGGGCCAAGATCCGGCCCTAGTGGAAGAAATTGTGCGGGCAGTGAAAGCGGCCGTCGATGTCCCAGTAATTGCCAAGTTAACCCCCAACGTTCCTAATATTGGTGAAATCGCCGCTGCCGCAGTTGCCGGTGGCGCTGATGGAATTTGCTCGATTAACACAATGGGCCCGGAATGTTACGAGGCTCACGGTCAGCCAGTACTAACCAATGAGAAAGGTGGCGTATCAGGCAAAGGCGTTCTTGAGAGGGCTTTGCAATGTGTCAGAGAGATCAAAGCTGAAGTCAGCATTCCTATTATTGGCTGCGGCGGGATAAGTAGCGCCAAGGATGTGCAGGAATTTCAGGAAGCCGGCGCCACCATCATCGGTGTTGGCTCTGCCTTAGTTGGAATGACGACAAATGAGATAGCGGATTATTTTAAGAGCCTCAACGCTGATTTGGCATTGGGCACAGACACAGCAGAAGCATTAGTGCGCTATGACATTGATATGGACTTTGATCCCGTCACCTTAGTCAGCAACGAGCGCATCACCGACGACATGTGTATCTTAACTTTCGATAAATCCGTGAATGTCCAAGCAGGTGAATTTGTATTCCTGTGGATTCCCGGCTTAGGCGAAAAGCCCTTTTCTGCTCTTATCGATAGCCCCTTCACATTGGCAGTAATCAACCTAGGTGAATTTACCAAGGCATTGCTGGATCTGGAGCCAGGTACGCAAGCGTATGTTCGAGGCCCTCATGGTAATGCCGTGAGCCCGCCAGAAGATGCAAAAATAGTTGCCGTCGCTGGGGGAACTGGATTGGCCGCGGTCTATCAGATAGCCCGAGACTTCGGGAATACTGAAATTTTCTTAGGAGCGCGAAACGATCAGCGCCTTTACTTTCTCGATGAGTGCAAAGCAATCAGTAATTTACATGTAGCAACCGACGACGGCAGCGAAGGCTTTCACGGCGTAATTACCGAGTTGCTCAGGCAATACTTGGAAGGCCTAAACGCTGACGAACTCAAACACCTGGTTTTCTATAATTGCGGCCCTGGGCCAATGGTTCGTGCAGCGGAAGTCGTGGAGCGCGAATTCTGCAGTCCAAATCAAATTTTTAATGCCATCGATTATTGGACTAAGTGCGGTGTTGGAATATGCGGGGCCTGCGACGCACCCGATGGTCGTCGCCTTTGTGTCGATGGGCCTTTTCTCGATGCCGGTGATAGCAATTTATTCAACAGAGCCTGACTTATGCAGTCAAAACTGAGCTTAGTTTAAGCCACACCTAGTTTAGCCCTGCCAAGCTAGGCTCAAAACCCTGGCTTTATTCCCGCGACCGCAAACAAAGCCAGCAAAACGGCGACAGATACAGCAAAAAACACGGTACGAATCTGCTTGGTTTTGCCACGCTTTAGCGCAAAGGTGCCTAGAACAATATAGGCCACTAGCAAAACAATCTTAATTCCTACCCAAGCCACAACCCAAGGGTATTGGCCGCTCATCACTACCAGCGTTATGGCGCTGATAACGAGTATCGTGTCTACGATATGAGGAAGCACCTTCACGAGCTTCTTCTGCAGCATCGCAGACTCAGTCATCATCCAAGCGCCACGCACACAAAAGCCAATAGTGGTCAGCATAGCGAAGGCCAAGTGAATGTTTTTAATTAGTGCGTAGCTCATAATTTAATTCCAATGCGATGTCCAAAACCGAAGTGTAACTTGGTTTAAGTCTGCATTCGAGCAAGATCAAAGGGTAAGCCAAATTTATAAGATAAGGCTGGTTCATCCTTGAAGATTGCTAGGGCTGATTGGTGAAAGCGGGCGCTCATCGCACTAAGCTCCTTCCAGAGCGCTTTAACTCCCTTTGGTTTCCTTTAAAGCCCTTTAGCATTCACTAGCCCAGCAAATAGTGATGTAATATCTTTTTGAGCTTTATCGAATTTTATTTAGGGAGAACCCAATGAAGAATGAATTAAATCCACTTTCACAGATTAGAAAAGCCGTCGGCGTAATAGCAGCTGCTGCTGCAACAATTGCGTTGATTTCTGCAACAAGCATGGTCACTGCCGAAATCGATCAAGTAAAGTTAGATGCTGTCAAAGCCGACATGCAAGCCCGGGTTGACGCTGGAAAACTGTCGGGGGTTGTCATGATGGTAGCCCAAGACGGTGAAGTGCTCATGAACGATGCTGTTGGCTTTCAGAATGTCGAAGATCAAGTGCCAATGAGCACTGACAGTATTTTCCGAATTTTTTCGATGACCAAACCCGTCGTCGGCACAGCCCTTATGATGCTATACGACGAAGGTAAATTTACCCTAGACGACGCACTTGAAAAACACATCCCAGCACTGGCCGGCATGGAAGTCTTCGTATCCCAAAATGACGATGGTTCTTACGTGACCGAGCCCACTGATCATGCGATGACCGTGCGTGAATTAATGAGCCACACAGGCGGTCTGGTCTATACGCCACCGCTGTCTCAAGGGCCTATTGCCAATGCCTATGCCGAAGCGGGAATAATGAACCTTCCTAACTACACTTTAGCAGAATCTATTCCAAAACTTGGGGGTATACCTCTTAGTTATCAGCCCGGTACACAGTGGGTCTATAGCATCTCTGTTGACGTTCAGGGCTACCTTGTTGAAGTTCTGAGCGGTAAAACTCTTGATGTATTCTTAAAAGAAAGGTTGTTTGACCCGCTGGAAATGACTGACACCGCGTTTTTTGTTAGCGCAGATAACGCCGACCGATTTGCGCGTCAATACCGCCCAAAAGCTGATGGCACATTGGCTCGCACAGACTCCGGTATGTTCTTGAGCAAACCAAAATTTTTGTCTGGCGGTGGCGGTCTAACCTCAACAGCTGCAGATTATATGCAGTTTTCTCAGATGCAGTTGAACATGGGCATGCATAACGGCATGCGCCTAGTCTCTGAGGAGGCTATTCAACTAATGCGTAGCAATCAATTGCCAGATGCTGTTTCTGGCATTTCCCAGCTTTATCCTGGCAACGTATTTGGGCTGGATTTCGCAATCGTTAATGATTCAGCGGCGTATCAAGGCGCGCCAGTTGGCACACATTGGTGGTGGGGAATCGCCGGCTCATGGTTTTGGATCGATCCAGTTGAAAATGTCGTGTTTATTGGCATGATTCAAAACGATGACATTTTGTATTCTCTTCAAACTCATGGCGCTGCTCGATCTGCCATATACGGCGAATAATCTAAAGACGACTGTTTTTTAACCCGGGGTTAGCAATCATTCGGCCCCGGCGTTGTTTATCTATCCTTTGATTACTATCTCCCAACCGTTCCCTACGCAGTGTACTGATTTCAAACCTGTGAAGTACTATTTTCAAACCCGTAAAGTACTATTTTCAAACCCGTAAAGTACT
>JBLHVT010000049.1:0-23828 GCA_047628735.1 Glaciecola sp. | reverse complement strand
TGACCTAACCTGATTTGTTAACAACAATAGGATGGCACATGAAAAACCGTCGAATAAAAAATCTGAGTATGTCAGCGCTGGCGTTACTCATTTCTAGTTTCTTAGGGTTTGCGCAAGCTGCTGAAATCATCGTGGACAGCAGTATTTTAGATCAAGCTATGGATGTGATTGCTGGAAAGTACAGCGATTCAACACAGGCACAATCAGAAATCACCCGTTTACAAAACGATACCAGCTCTGTTTTTGAGGAATTTAAAAGAGAGAACGACAACCTGGAATCATTGTTAGTGGTTAATGCTGGCTTTAGAAAGCAAATTTCAAATCAAGAGCGGCAAATAATAACCCTTGATAATTCAATTGCCTCGGTTGCAGAAGTGACTCGAGAAATTCCGTTGTTAATGGAAAAAATGCTAACCAGCGTAGAGCAGTTTATTGAGTTGGATTATCCTTTCCACATAGACCAAAGACGCGCGCGAGTTCAATTTGCTAGAGATGCAATTGATAACCCAGATGTTTCAATTGCTGAAAAATTTCGTCAAGTACTTGTGATGTATCAAACAGAGACCTCTTACGGTCGTACGTTTGAAACATTCCCTGACACAATCACAATTAACGGCGCTGAGCGTGATGTAACACTGGCTCGATATGGCCGTGTTGCTTTGATGTATCAGACAACCGATCGCCAAGTTACCGGTGCTTGGGATAATAATGAAAGGCAGTGGGTTGAATTGCCTGCTGGTGATTATAGATCTGCTATACAGAAAGCCATCCGCATAGCACAAAATCTAGATGCGCCGGACATTATTAATCTACCTGTTATTGCTCCGGAGGCTGTACGATAATGAGAAACCTAATTAAAACACTAAGCCTCACAGTTACGACATTATTTGCTCTTTGCGCTACGCAAGTCTTTGCCCAAGCGGGCACTTTAGGCGATTTGCTGGAACTCGTTCGTCAGGACGCCGTTGCAGAATCAGCAGAATATAGCCGTCGAGTTCAAGAGTTCGAGTCGAATGCTAATCGCCAGCAAGAAATTCTAGATATCACGAAGCAGCGATACATAGAGCAAGAAACCCTTCAAGGCGAGCTAAGTACTGAGTTCGAAAATAATACGATTACCATTGGTCAGAAGCGTGAAATATTGCGCGATGCCCGAGGTGATTTAAATGAGTTGTTCGGCACGCTGCAAGGTGTTGCGGGCGACTTTTTGAGTACTTTCGAAAATTCGTTAATCAGTGCCCAATTCCCAGGCCGTTCTGCCGCTTTAGAAGCTTTCATAGAGAAAGCGGGCAGCACCATCGAGCAGTTGGATGTGTCCGAGATCGAAACTTTTTGGTTCTACATGCAACAGGAAATGACAGAGTCTGCAAGGGTTGTTACCTACAGCGGTGATGTGACACTTCCAGCCGGTGACACTGTTAACAGACAGATCACGCGCATAGGTGCATTTAACGCCGTCTCAGAGGGTGATTACCTAAGCTACGATGGCGACATAGGCCATTTACAAGTGTTGCCTAAGCAGCCGCCAGCCGGTGTTGTTAGTGCAGCTATGTCTTTAGAGGCAGCAACCTCTGGATTCACTCGAGTTGGAATAGATCCAACCGGTGGTGTTGGCGGTCAGGTAATGGCTAACTTGGTTAACTTCCCAAGCGCACAAGAGCAGGTTCAGTCAAATGCCGGAACAATCGGTTTTATTATCATTGGTGTTGGTGTTATTGGTATCTTGCTCGGTTTCTATCGTCTTCTTATGCTGGGACTTATCTCAGTTAAGGTTCGTACGCAGCTTAAGAGCGATAAACCATCCAAGAACAACCCATTGGGCCGTGTGTTAATGGTCGCAGAATCTAACCCTGATTCTGATACTGAAACGTTAGAGCTCAAGCTAGGCGAGGCAATCCTTCAGGAAACGCCGGCACTAGAGAGCATGCTTACGTTAATCAAAATGATTGCGACTATAGCGCCGCTTGGCGGATTGCTGGGTACAGTTACAGGTATGATTGTTGTGTTCCAGCAGATCACTGTATATGGCGCTGGCGATCCAACTATTATGGCCGGTGGTATTTCATCTGCCTTGATGACAACGGTTTTGGGTATTGTTGTAGCTATTCCTACTATCTTTATGCACACAGTTGTAAAGAGTAGAGCGGATACGATAATGCACATTCTGGAAGAGCAAGCTACTGGCATGATCGCTCAGAAAGCCGAGCGCATGGCAGGCAACCGCTCTTAATCCCCGAGGATAAGATTAATGTATTTTTTTATTCTGGATATTTTAGACTCGGTTAATCTTTTCATGGAGAGGGGCGGTTCAGTTTTAACTGTAATCGCCTGGCTTCTGCTGGTTAAGTGGTCGTTAGTGTTTGAGCGAGTATGGTATTTAAATACTACTCACAAGAGTAAAGTCAAAAATACTCTTGCTGAGTGGAATGCTCGTTCAGATACAAAGTCTTGGAGTGCTCATCAAATTCGTACAATGATGATTTCTAAGATTTCACTGGACTTGAAAAGCACAATGCCAATTATTGAGGTGCTCGTAACCATCTGTCCTTTATTAGGATTGATTGGCACAGTAACTGGAATGATTGAGGTGTTCTTTGTGATGGCTGTCACCGGCGGCGGCGACGCTAAATCCATGGCTGGGGGTGTATCAAAAGCTACGATCCCAACCATGGCCGGAATGGTCGGCGCGATTTCTGGAATATTTGCCTTTAACTATCTCAAGGCAAAAACAGACAGAGATCTTGAGCTGCTTGAAGACCACCTACCTTTAAGCGACTAACACGCTTAAATTATGCAAATAGAATAATAGACCTAGGGCAAAGCCAAAATGAAATCAGGTTTAATGAAAAAGAAAGCACAAGAAGATGCGGGTGAGATCGATCTCACCCCGATGCTTGACGTGGTCTTTATCTTGCTTATTTTCTTTATCGTAACGTCGGTATTTGTCACCGAAGCCGGTATTGAGGTAACTAAGCCAAAGGCATCTATTGTAGATGATACCTCCGGAGATTTGATTTTGATCGCCGTAGGGCTCTCTGGTGATATATGGATCGATGGTGAAATGATTGACCCTCGCTTTATTCGAAATAGATTCGAATTGCGCTTAGCAGATGCACCTAACTCATCAGTTATTATTCAGGCTGATGAAGGCGCTGAGAACGAGCAGGTTATGTTGATTCTAGAAGCAGCGAGAGAAGCCAATATTAATAATGTATCAATATCCGCGGAGGCATAGTCGATGATTGTTGTTAGATGGGCAGTTTCGATGGTTTTGGCGGCGCTGATTACGTTAGCGCTGTTTTATTTCATGCAGTATCTGATTGATACCGGTGATCAATTTGACGAGCGTATTACGGTCGTCAAAATTGTTGACGCGACGATGCCTGAAATTATCAATGAGGTTATCGAAGAAATAGATAAACCTGAAATGATTGAGGAAGTTCAGGAAGATATTCCTGACACCCCAGACAAGCAAATAAGTCTTGATGCTGGTCCATCGCTTAATATTGACCGCGCCGGCGCAAATATTAATACCGGCCTGGATTTAGGTTCAGCGTCAATATCAGCAACCGACGGTGACTTTTTACCATTGGTTGCAATCGCTCCTCAATACCCAACACGAGCTGCCCAGCGAGGCATTCAAGGTTGGTGTTTAGTATCATTTACTGTAAATGGTCTGGGCAACGTTGACGAAGAGTCTATTGAAGTTGTCGATGCAGAGCCGGCTAATATATTTGACAGGTCGTCGATTCGTGCAGCTACTCGTTTTAAGTTCCAGCCACGCGTTGTTGATGGCACCGGAGTAGCTGTACCAGGTGTACAGTATTTGTTCCGTTATCAGCTAGAGGAATAACAGATAATGACTTTAAGAAATAAATTAAGACTAGGATTTCTGATAAGCATATTGAGTGTTCCTATGTTGCCCGCACAGTTAGCTTTAGCTGGCGAAGAGCAGCGTAAGCCACCGGAGGCTCGATCAGCAGGAACTTTAGGACAACAGGTGCTCAGGGCCATATCGTCTATTCAAGCGCATATGTCTCCGGAAGATCCTGAGGACGAGCCAAATATGGCGGCGGCCAAGGAAGAGTTGGATGAGTTATACGAACGTCGTTATGAAAGAATGAACGACTTCGAGAAATCAACGACTCTCAGTTTTTATACTAACTACTATCTAACCAACGAAGATTATGTAAATGCTCTGCGAATCTTTGAGGAAATCTTAACGATTGAAACGCTAAGAGAAGATCAGCGACTTCGGACATTAAGGTCACTTGGTCAGCTTTATGCGGCGGAAGAGGATTGGCAGGGATCTATTGATAATTATGTTACTTGGCGTGAATTATCTTTTGATGAAGATCCAATCGTATATAGAGGGCTGTCGTATGCTCATTATCAGAAGGAAGAGTTTATTCAAGCACTCCCTTACTGGTTAAGTTATATGCAACATAATTTGGATGCCGGTGAAGAACTCGATAGGGATGATTACACCTATTTAAACGGTATCTACTTCACTATAGAAGACTATGACAAAGCCTTAGAACTTACTAAGTCCATGATTGTACTCTTTGATAACCCTACTGATTGGTTAAATCTTAGTGCAGTCTATGCCAGTGTTGAGGATGAAGCGCGTCGCGTGCGGGCCCTTAATCTAGCCTATCTAAGAGGACACGTAGACGATGAGAGTAGACACCTAAATTTGGGGCAGTCATTAGCCGGTATTGATATTCCACTTACTGGTGAAACGATTATCAAAGCAGGCTTAGATGCAGAATACGTTGAAGCTAACGAAGATAATTTAACAACATTAACTCAAATGTATTTGATGGGGTCTGACTATAAAAATGCTCTGCCATCTGCCAAGCAAGTAGCAGAAATGTCAGAAAGTGGCGATGGTTACGACACCTTAGGTTATATTCACTATGTGCTAGCGGAATATAGAAATGCAGCAAATGCTTTTCAGTCGGCTATCGATAAAGGCGAGCTGTCAAAAAGAGCT
This sequence comes from Glaciecola sp., assembly GCA_047628735.1. Taxonomy (GTDB): domain Bacteria; phylum Pseudomonadota; class Gammaproteobacteria; order Pseudomonadales; family Pseudohongiellaceae; genus UBA9145. The sequence goes on along the minus strand of JBLHVT010000049.1, from coordinate 18,832 downwards.
GACACTTATTTGTTTCTTTCAAGGTCTCTACTTGAGTTAGATGAGTTTGAAGAAGCACTAGATGCCGCTAAAAAATCTGGTGAAGCAGGTGATGAACGCGAACAAAGCTCTGCTGCTAACTATGCCAGATTCATAGAGGGCACTCAGGCTCGCTTTAATCTACTGGCGACTCGGCGCGCAGATGCGATTGACTTCTATGAAACGTACCCACCACTTAGATAGTACTGAAAAAGGAATACTACCAATAGACAGTACAAACTGAGTATTTGAGTCACCCAGACTTGAATTCTGGGGCCTAGGCCCCATTAAAAACCCAACTGTGAAGCCAGCAGTTGGGTTTTTTTGTGCTTGGTGCTTTGTTTAGATTCAAGACACTAGTTAACCTACCTGAATGGCGTTAGACAAATTAACCACGCTAAGTTGGAAGAGAAATATGAGTACTGAGAATAAAGCAGAAACCCGTGGGTTTGAAACCGAAGCTAAGCAGCTTCTGCAATTGATGATCCACTCGCTGTACAGTAACAAGGAAATCTTTTTACGGGAGCTTATCTCTAACGCGTCTGACGCAGCCGACAAACTGAGATTCGAAGCGCTCTCCAAACCAGAGCTGTTAGAAAAAGACCCTGATCTTCGAGTCAAAATAGAATTTGACGTAGAGGCGAAAACAATAACTATTGATGACAATGGTATTGGAATGAACCGCGATGAGGTTATTAGTAATTTAGGTACCATTGCAAAATCTGGTACAGCACAATTTCTTGAAGCATTAACTGGGGATGAAAAGAAAGATTCGCAGCTTATTGGAAAATTTGGAGTGGGGTTCTATTCTGGATTTATCGTAGCGGATGAAGTTGAAGTATTAACACGCAGAGCAGGTGCTTCTGCCTCAGAGGGCGTTCACTGGACATCTAAAGGTGAGGCTGATTACTCTATCGAGACAATCGATAAAGAAAGTCGCGGTACTACTGTGATACTGCACCTTAAAGACGAAGAGCTTGAGTTCGCCGAGTCATATCGTCTTCGTAGCATAGTAAAGAAATATGCTGATCATATTGCTATGCCTGTCACGATGGAAAAAGAAGATTATCCTATGCCCGATATGGGTGCTGAAGACGGCGAAGAGCAAGATAAAGAAGGAGAGGAGAAAGCGCCTGAACAGGCAAAAGCGAAAGAATTCGAGGCGGTTAATGATGCCAAAGCTCTGTGGGTTAAGTCTCGTAGTGAAGTAGAAGAGCAAGAGTACAAAGAGTTTTACAAACACGTAAGTCACGATTTTCAAGATCCGTTGGAATGGAGTCACAACAAAGTAGAAGGCAAGCTGGAATACACGAGTTTGCTTTATATTCCAGCTAAAGCACCGTACGACCTTTGGAATAGGGAAGCCGCGCGAGGCCTAAAATTATATGTTCAGCGCGTTTTTATTATGGACGATGCAGAACAGTTTATGCCGCTTTACCTTCGGTTCGTAAAGGGTGTCGTTGATTCAAACGACATTTCCTTAAATGTTTCTCGTGAAATCTTGCAAAAAGACCCTACTGTCGATTCGATGCGCAGTGCTTTAACCAAGCGCGCACTTGATATGCTCGGAAAAATTCGCAAAAAAGACAAAACAAAATACGATGAATTCTGGGCAGAATTTGGACAAGTCATTAAAGAAGGCCCTGGTGAGGATTTCGCTAATAAAGAAAAAATTGCTAAGCTCCTCCAGTTCAGCACAACTGCATCAGAGGGCAAAGTTCAGGATCAAGGACTTACCGAATACGTTGAACGTATGCAAGAAGGTCAAGATAAGATCTATTATGTGGTCGCTGATTCTTTGAATGCTGCGAAAGCCAGCCCTCACCTAGAAATTTTCAAGAAGAAGGGGATTGAGGTTCTCTTAATGAGCGACAGAATTGATGAATGGCTTATGGGCCATCTTAGAGATTTTGATGGCAAAGAATTTCAAGATATCGCACGTGGTGAGTTAGATCTTGGCAAGCTTGAAGGCGAAGAGGACAAGCAAAAACAGGAAGAAACAGAGAAAGAGTTTAAAGATTTAGTTACTCGAATAAAAACCACCCTTGGGGATGATGTTAAAGAAGTAAGGGTAACTAATCGCTTAACCGATTCACCTGCCTGCTTGTCTGTCGATGATAATGACATGGGAGCGCAGATGCGTAAGATCATGGAAGCATCAGGACAGGCGGTGCCAGAAACAAAGCCGATTTTTGAGATTAATCCAGACCATGCTTTGGTCATTAAGCTGGATACTGAACAAGATGAGAATCGGTTTGCCGATCTCGTGCGGATTTTATTTGGCCAAGCTCAATTAGCTGAAGGTGGCCAGCTAGATAATCCTGGTGAGTTTTCTAGCAGGCTAAATAAATTGCTTTTGGAATTGAGTAACTAAATCCCTTAAAGTGATCTGCAAAATCCTCAAAGGCACTAATAATGGAATAGTATCAACCGTTCTATTATTGGTGCTTGGAAGGCTGTAGATCAGTTAGGTATCTTTTGGTCGTTAAGTTCTCGCTCTAACTGCGACTTAACTATCTCATCTGTCTTAACTATCTCATCTGTCTTAACTACATCTGCTCTAGCGTATTAATACCCAGCAAATCCAATCCCTGCTTTAAAGTGTCTGCGGTTAACACGCACATAGCTAATCTTGAATCTCTGATAGAGGCATCTTCTTTCAATATTGGACAAGCTTCATAAAATCTCATAAACAATCCCGCTAATTCATAAAGATAATTACAAAGCAGATTTGGGTAGCTGTCACTGGCAACGGCATAAACAACTTCAGGATATTGCAGCAGCTTAACAAGCAAATTCCTTTCTTCCAGTTCATCGCAGGATTTGATGCTATATAGCGCCTGCGAATCTAAAGATTTTCTTATGATGCTTCTAATTCTTGCGTATGCATAAAGCAAGTATGGCGCGGTATTGCCTTCGAAAGAGAGCATGCTGGCCCAATCAAATACATAGTCACTAGTTCTGTTCTTTGATAAATCTGAATATTTAACCGCAGAAATACCGACTTCTTTGGCTATTTCTTGCCGCTGATCTTCATCTAGGTCCGAGTTTTTTTCGGTCACCAAATCGAAGGCTCTTTTAACGGCTTCTTTTAATAGATCAACTAGTTTTATTGTGTCCCCGGATCTGGTTTTAAACGGACGTCCGTCTTTTCCCATCATAGTGCCATAGGCAACATGTTCTAGAGATATTTTTTCAGAGCTAAATCCTGCTTTTTCCGCTACAGAAAAAACCTGTTGGAAATGTAGTGACTGACGCGCATCGACCACATACAAAGCGCGATCTGCATTTAATGAGAATGATCGATACTTTACTGCTGCCAAATCAGTTGTCGCATAGAGATAACCGCCATCTGATTTTTGTATGATAACGGGTAAGGGGTCTCCGTCTTTACCGGTAAACTCTGGCAAGAAAACAACTTTTGCACCAGCGGACTCTTCAAGTAAATTGGCAGATTTAAGCTCGGACACGATCGTAGAAAGCTCTGCATTATAAAAACTCTCTGCTGCCAGATGTTCCCGGTTAAGAGTCACATTGAGCGTGTCATAAACTGCCTGGCAATGGGTTAGTGATTCGTTAATAAATGCTTTCCAAGCATCTAAGTATTCTTGTTCACCGCTTTGAAGCTTTACCACGGCCGCGCGTGCGGTATCTGCGAAATCCGGATCCGCGTCAAATCTTGTTTTTGCCTCTCGATAAAATACTTCAAGGTCCGCAAGATGCTTGGGGCCAGTTTCTTTGCCGGTAGCAACTTCTTGCATATAGCTTATGAGCATTCCAAACTGCGTTCCCCAATCACCTACATGGTTTTGACGAATCACTTTATGGCCGGTCTTCGTCAGTACGCGGGCAAGGCAATCACCGATAATTGTGCCTCGCAGATGCCCGACATGCATTTCTTTAGCTAGATTGGGTGAGGAGTAATCTACTACTACAGTTTGAGGTTCATTACTTTTTTCGATTAGCAAGGATTCTGGCTGGAGAAGGGCGTTGCCCCTGGCTAATATTTCCCCGTTACTTAGATGAACATTAATAAACCCGGGGCCGGCTATTTCCATTTTTGCTATAAAGGGATATTCATTGATATTCACCTCAGCAATGACTTTAGCCGCAATTTCTCGTGGATTGGTTTTCAGTTGCTTAGCCACGGACATAACGCCGTTTACTTGATAATCTCCAAACTCTGGCCGAGAAGAGGTGATCACGTTGGCATTGCTGTTTTTAATGCCGGTTACGGTGCTAAGCGCCGTACCGAAAAGATCATTTAATGCTGATTTATATGAATGCATGGTCTATGGTGTGCCGAAAAATAGGGGATTGTACACCATAAACCTGTCGCCCGATTAGGGTAAAATAGTCAATTCATTGTTGTCACTACGCGCGGAGAATTTTTTGGGTATCGGGGAACAGGTTCAATTTGTTGAAGTATCGTCACGGCACGAAGGACAGCGAGTGGATAACTTTCTGATGCGTGAGCTGAAGGGCGTTCCTCGATCGAGGGTTTATCGCTTGATTCGAAAGGGTGAAGTCAGGATAAATAAAAAACGCTGTAAACCAGAGACCAAACTCAGCCTTGGCGACATAGTTAGGATCCCTCCGTATACAGGCTCCTCTGTTAAGGAGCCCGGGAAAATCACCACAGCGCTGAAAGACTATTTAACTGGCAATATACTGTATGAAGACGAGGAAGTGTTGGTGGTTAATAAACCGTCCGGGCTTTCTGTTCATGGCGGGTCAGGGATAAAGTTAGGCTTAATTGAGGCGTTACGGCAAATTAAACCGGAATGGGCTGAGGTAGAACTGGCTCACCGCATAGACAGGGAAACGTCTGGCTGTCTAATTGTTGCTAAAACGGTTGTTGCGCTTCGAGCATTACATTTAGATTTTAAGGAGCGGCGCGTAAGCAAGACGTATCAGGCACTGGTTTACGGCCGTTGGCCTAAAGAAATAACCAGAGTAGAGGCAAAGCTGCTGCGTAAACAGCTAGATTCAGGCGAGCGCTTGGTAAAAGTGGATGAGGGTGGCAAAGAGGCCGACACTGCCTTCAAGATACTTAAAACATTCAAAGCGGCGACTCTCATAGAGGCAAGGCCGGCGACCGGTCGAACTCATCAGATTAGAGTGCATTGCCAACATGTAGGCCACCCAATCGTAGGGGATGACCGCTATGCGCAAAGACGGGTTGCAGATCATTATCCTCAGCTTTCCAGGGCCAAAGCTTTATGCCTTCATGCGGCTAAAATTGAGTTTGCACTGCCTAAATCTGGTGAAACGGTGAGTCTGGCTGCAGATATTGGCTTAAATCTACAAGTTGCTCTCAGTCTACTTGAAGAATAGCTCGCTAAAACAATCGGTTACGACCCTAAGGGTAGTTGAAATTGATTTACTAAATCTTTGACAGATGGCCCGCACACGCCTATGATTGCGCGCCTATGTCAAAGTCTGCTATCCCTTCTTATGTCGATACGCGAAAAGTGTTCCTTCAACAGGGAAACCTTGTCGGGACTATAGAATTTAGTCGTATGAGGCGCTTTGAAGAGTGTTTGCTAGAAAATGAAGGAAATGTACAAGTAGAGCTTGAGTTTTCGACAAACAAGTCGAAACAACGTGTCATTATAGGCAAACTTATTGCCTCGGCGCTTGTAGCTTGCCAGCGCTGTTTAGAAGCAGTCCAAATTGAATTAGAAGATTCTTTCACTTTGGCGCTTGTTAGACAGGAATCGGATATAGCTAAACTGGAAGCATCGTTAGATCCTTGGATTTGTGAAGATCACAAACTGGATGTAGCGGCGCTGATAGAGGAGCAATTGCTGCTTTGTCTACCGATTGTTAGTACTCATGATGACAAAAATTGTCTTACTAATCTGGGCTATAACGAGCAAAAAGTTGAAGCGTTTAGCGGCGCAGCAGCTGATTCTTCAAAGAATCCTTTTGCTATTCTTAAGACCCTTAAAGATTAGTGTTTAATAGTTTGAATTTAAAGAAATTGGAGAAACAAAATGGCTGTTCAGAAGAGTAAAGTTACTCGGTCAAGACGTGGTCAGCGACGTAGTCACGATTCACTTACCGGACCTACATTGTCTACAGACCAAACTACCGGTGAGATACATCGACGTCACCATGTGACAGCTGATGGCTTCTACAAGGGCAAAAAAGTCCTGGATATCGGCGACGCTTAAAATTGAGCTTGCCCATGCGTATAGCGATAGATGCTATGGGCGGAGAAGGCGGCGCGGCACTTAACGTGCCGGCGTCGATAGCGGCTTTAGAGGCTATTGATGATTTAGCCCTAGTGTTAGTTGGTCACAAGACGCTAATACAGCCGCATCTTCAAGGTATCAATTCAGGCATTTTGGATCGGATTGAGCTACTTCATACCGATGCAGCTATAAGAGATGACGAAAAACCCGCCCAAGTAATCCGCGGCGACAAGCGCTCATCTATGTATTTAGCGGCCGAACTGGTTAAAAAGGGTTCTGTGCAGGCCATGGTCAGCGCAGGAAACACCGGCGCATTGCTAATGGCCGGAAGACATCTGCTTAAGACCATCCCCGGAATCCAAAAACCTGCCATTGTTGCCACACTTCCCGGCCTCTCAAAACCTACATACTTACTTGACGTCGGCGCCAACCCTGACTGTAATCGACAGCAGCTGTTTGAGTTTGCTGTCATGGGATCTGTGCTGGCTGAATCACTAAGTGGGAGTCCCGCTAAGGTGGGCCTTCTAAACATAGGATCTGAGCGACACAAAGGAACAGGCGAGGTCCAAGGAGCTGCTACGATGCTCAACGGCTGCGATGCAATAGATTACATTGGATTTATAGAAGCTAATGAACTTTTTCGCGGCAAAGCTGATGTGGTTGTTTGTGATGGATTTGTGGGTAATGTCACGATCAAGTCCAGTGCCGGTGTAGCAAACGTGGTTAATGACTTACTAACGACAATGGGCTCCGATAGAAATGACGCGCTCATTGATCAAATACGCAAGCAAATTAATCCGCAGCGATTCAACGGCGCGATTTTGTTAGGATTACAGGGCAGTATAGTGAAAAGCCACGGTAACGCGACCTTAGAAGGGTTTTGCTATGCGATTTATCAAGCAGTTAAAGAAGTAGAACATAACGTACCGCATTTGATAGCTAAAAAAGTAGCTGCGATCATGGAATCTACTTAGGCGCGCTTGAGTTTAATAATAAAAAACTGAGAGACTAAAACATGAACAAGTTTGGATTTGTTTTCCCCGGACAAGGCTCACAGAAATTGGGAATGTTAAGCAGTCTTGCCAACGACAATGCCTTAATCACAGATACCTTCAAAGAAGCCTCCGACGTTTTGGGCATAGACCTTTGGGAAATAGCCCAACACGACAGTGAAAATAACCTAGATCAAACCTATATCACCCAGCCGGTATTGCTAACTGCATCAGTCGCAATTTGGCGCCTTTGGCAGCAACGCACATCGTTAAGACCTTCGGTTTTGGCAGGTCACAGTTTAGGTGAATATTCCGCACTAGTTTGTGCAGATGTATTAAGTCTAACTGATGCGGTCAACATCGTTCATCAGCGAGGCAAGTTCATGCAAGCGGCCGTGCCTGCTGGAGTTGGTAAAATGGCAGCAATAGTGGGTCTGGAGAACTACCAAATTCATGAAATCTGCGACGAAGCTGAAAAGGGTGAAATAGTCTCAGCTGCTAATTTTAATTCCCCTGGCCAGACAGTTATCGCCGGCGACTCCGGCGCCGTAGAAAGAGCTATTATCCTCTGCAAAGAAGCCGGCGCTAAACGGGCGCTTCCACTTAATGTCAGTGTTCCTTCACATTGCGCCCTCATGAAACCGGCAGCGATAGAATTAGAAAAAATATTGGATGATATAACATTTTCAACACCGGCTATTGCAGTTGTTCAAAACGTAAATGGCGAGCCAGTGCAATCTCCTGACGAGATAAAGTCAAATCTTGTAAAACAGCTGTATGCTCCTGTTTTATGGGTAGATTGTATCGAGGTAATTTCAAGATCTGGTGTAAATAAGCTAGTTGAATGCGGCCCAGGAAAAGTATTAAGCGGCCTTATAAAACGCATAGATCCTGACATTCGGTGTTTTGGCAGCGACGATACCGCCAGTTTAGACAGCGCTATAGGCGAAATGGCAATATAAGGCAGTTCGATGGATGCTAAAAATAAAGGAGATAATATGGGCGATTCACCTACCGTAGCCTTAGTTACAGGCGCTAGTCGAGGGATTGGGCGAGCAATTGCTATTGAGCTTGGAAAAATGGGTCATGTTGTGGTGGGCACAGCGACAACTCAAAGCGGCGCAGACAACATCAGTGCTTACATGGCAGAACATGACATTACCGGTAAAGGCTTCGCTGCCGATGTTTCAAGCGATGACTCAGTTAGCGCCTTAATGACGGCTATAACAGCTGAGTTTGCGGCCCCATTAGTGGTTGTAAACAATGCCGGTATTACCCAAGATAATTTGTTGATGCGAATGAAGAGTTCGCAATGGGAAGATGTTATCAACACCAACCTTGGCTCAATGTATAGAATATGCAAAGCCACGATTAAAGGAATGACAAAAGCGCGTTTTGGGCGGATTGTGAATATTTCTTCAGTGGTTGGTTCTAGTGGTAACGCGGGTCAAACTAACTATTGCGCCTCTAAAGCGGGTATCGAAGGCTTCACACGGTCTTTGGCAAAGGAAATCGGATCCAGAGGCATTACTGTAAATTCAGTTGCGCCTGGTTTCATCGCAACAGACATGACAAAAGATTTGCCAGAGACTCAAACCTCGGCCCTGTTGTCACAAATCCCACTAGCTCGCTTGGGTCAGCCCGAAGAAATAGCAGGAGCTGTCGGGTTTCTAGTTTCTGATAAGGGAGCCTATGTGACAGGCGAAACTTTGCATGTAAATGGCGGCATGTATATGGGCTAAAGCCGCTCTGTGAGGACGTTAACAGTTGAAACACCCATAATAAAAGGTAATATTCCAATTTAGGCATTACAAGATGAATAAATAGGGGTAAACTGCCGATTCTAATTTACATGGACAGTCGGCTGCGAGGCTTCCATGTTTTAAAAATTCAAAAAAGCCTTTAGTTACAAAGCATTGGGAGCTAATATAAAATATGAGTACAGTTGAAGAGCGTGTAAAAAAAATAGTCTGTGAACAGCTTGGCGTAAAAGAAGACGAAGTAAAACCTTCTGCTTCATTTGTCGAAGATTTAGGCGCTGATTCTTTAGATACCGTAGAACTGGTAATGGCTTTAGAAGAGGAATTTGAAACTGAGATTCCAGATGAAGAAGCTGAGAAAATTACGACCGTCCAGCTGGCCTGCGACTACATCAATAACAACCTGTAATATCCCAAATATTTTGTCATCAAAAGCTACTCTAGAGTCATCTAGGGTAGCTTTTGTGTGTATGGTGTGTGAAAAAAAATCCAGGAGACAGAGTTTTGAATGCTAGACGAGTCGTAGTCACAGGGTTAGGTATGGTATCTCCGGTCGGAAACGACGTTGATACAGCCTGGGCCGCGCTAACCAACGGTGTTAGTGGCATAAATCCAATCGATCATATGGATGTAAGCGACTTTAGTACTCGCTTTGGCGGTTCGGTAAAAGACTTTAACGCTAGCGCTTTCATGGAGACTAAGGAAGCACGCCGCATGGATATATTCATGCAATATGGGGTTGCTGCTGGTGTTCAGGCTTTTAACGATAGCGGCTTGGCTGACTGTCAATGGGATTCAGAGAGAGCCGGTGTCGCAATCGGTTCAGGTATTGGTGGTTTAACTAATATTGAATCTACAGCATTTCAAATACGCGATTCCGGCGCCCGCAAAGTATCTCCATTTTTCGTCCCTGGCTCGATCATTAATATGATTGCGGGAACCTTATCTATTCGGTTTGGCATGCAGGGGCCTAATTTTGCTGTAACAACAGCCTGTACCACAGGCACCCATAATATAGGGCTAGCTGCTAATATGATTTCACATCAGCAGGCTGAAATCATGCTGGTGGGTGGCGCTGAAATGGCCACGACTAATGTCGGTTTAGGCGGTTTCTCTGCTGCCAGAGCGCTCTCTAGTCGAAATGATGATCCACAAGGTGCTAGTCGCCCTTGGGATAAAGATCGAGATGGTTTCGTGCTCAGCGACGGCGCCGGGGTGATGGTTTTAGAAGAACTCGAGCATGCCAAACGCCGCGGCGCTAAAATCTACGCCGAATTATCGGGCTTTGGCATGAGTGGCGATGCCTATCATATGACAGCGCCATCGGTTGGCGGCGCGGGTGCTGCTTTATGCATGCGCAATGCTTTGAGAAGTGCCAATATCAATGCGACTGAAATTGACTATGTAAATGCTCATGGCACGTCCACATTGGCAGGAGACGTTGCCGAGACGCAAGCAATAAAGTCCGTTTTTGGAGACCATGCAAATAAGCTTTGTGTGAGTTCTAGCAAATCTATGATGGGCCATCTATTAGGTGCATCCGGGGCAGTAGAGGCCATTGTCTCTGTGATGAGTTTAAAAAACCAAGTCGTCACCCCAACTATTAATCTCGACAACCCAGAAGAAAACTGCGATTTAGATTATGTACCACATACCGGCCGCGATGCTTCGCTGAGCAACGTACTGTCCAATTCGTTTGGATTCGGTGGCACTAACGGCTGTTTAATTTTCTCTCGCTTCGACTAATCCTCTTACTTTGCACAGTTCTCTTGTCTTTAATAAAGAGGGATTTCAAATCTGATGCAAAGAGAGGGACTGACGGATAGGTCATGCAAACGCTTATAAATGGCTACCCTAACAGCAGCATTTCCGTGATGGATCGCGGTTTTCTCTACGGAGACGGTGCTTTCGAAACTCTCGCTGTCATTGACGGCAGGCCCATTTTGCTGCCCCAACACCTGGCTCGCCTCGAGTCTGCCTGTAAGTTGCTTAAAATAAGCTTTAATGCCGATATCATCTCTGATGAGTTACTGCAGCTGTCCAATCAAGCGCAAGGCAGTCGAGTTGCCAAAATCATCATAACTCGCGGTGAAGGGGGGCGAGGCTACAAACCAAATCTTGATTCAATCGCTACCCGAATCATCCAACTGTTTGAGCCGAGCGTGCCTAACTCTAGCGGTCAAGAGATCTCAGGGGTATGTATTACTGTATGCCAGCACCGACTTTCTCAGAGTACGGCGTTGGCAGGTGTTAAACATTTAAATAGACTAGATCAGGTACTCGCTAGTGCTGAATTAGACGAAAATTTTTATGAAGGGCTCTGCCTAGATATACAAGGCAATGTAATCGAGGCAACAAAAAGCAACCTATTAGTGTTTAGTAATGGCAATGTCTTATCTCCAGATCTTAGCCTTAGCGGGGTTAAGGGCATCATGCTGATGGAGATTAGCAAGCTTTTGGCCAGGGATGGCTATCTCATTCAAACCCAAAAGCTAACCATCGATGACGTTCTTAACGGGGATGAAGTTATTCTTTGCAATAGCGTGTTTGGTGTATCCCCCGTGATTAAACTTATCCAAGGTGATAGGGTGAAGCACTGGCCAATCGGAGGCTTTTGCCAACAGGCAATACAATTACAAAATGAAGTATTTGCCTCATCTTAGCAGCCTAAAATTTAGACTCTTAATTTCAGTGGTCGTGATCACTGGGATAAGCTGCCTGTTTGCATTCTGGCTGGCTTTTAGAATTTTGCACTCGCCTCTAATTCTTGCTGATACTTCTACTCAATCTGCCACTGAAGCTGTCGCCCAGCCGCCTGTCATATTTGAAGTAAGCTCCGGTAGCTCATTTTCGCAGGTCAGTCGCGACCTTAAGTCTTCGGGTTTCTTTTCTTATCCTCGGCTCCTCATCCTCTTCGCTCGGATCAGGGGCGTAGAAAACTCAATCAAAGTTGGTGAATATCAGTTGAATAGTGGACTCACCGCCGCTGCGCTACTTGACAAAATGGTCGCCGGAGAAACGCTACAATACAGAGTGACACTCGTTGAAGGCTGGACCTTTAAAAAAGCACTTGATGCTATTCAAGGCAGCAACAAGATTGTCAGCGTGCTGCAAGGATTAAAACAAACTGAAATGGTTGCGCTGATCTCACCGACTTTTGAAAATACGGAAGGTATTTTATTTCCAGATACGTATTTTTACACAGCGGGAAGCACCGACCTTGATCTGCTGAGGCGAGCAAGCGCCAGGCTCGAAAGCATTCTTCAAAGTGAGTGGGAAAAAAAGCTAGGCGCATTGCCCTATAAAACCCCTTACGAAGCTTTGATCATGGCCTCTATTATTGAAAAAGAATCTGCTGCTAGCAGTGAGCGTGGCCATATATCAGGTGTGTTTACTCGCAGGCTTGAACTCGGAATGCGCCTGCAATCGGACCCTACCGTTATTTATGGGATGGGGGATACTTATGACGGCGACATCAGAAAAGCGGATCTCCAAGAGGTTACTCCGTATAACACCTACCGAGTAAATGGGTTGCCACCAACACCAATTGCCTTATCTGGATTTGACTCAATACATGCCAGCTTAAATCCCGAATCATCTGATTACCTATACTTTGTCGCCCAAAGCGACGGCAGCCATTATTTTTCAAGTAGCCTCCAAGAACATAATCAAGCGGTGGCCCGCCTACTAAACAGAAATCAAACTAGCCAAAATTAGTGCCATAAAAACAACAGGATTTATTGTGAAAGGAAAGTTTCTAACTATCGAAGGTGTCGAGGGTGTCGGCAAGAGCACTAACCTTCAATCTATAAAGCAAATTTTAGAAAGCAGAAATATTGATTTTATTGCGACCAGAGAGCCAGGTGGAACATTAATAGCGGAAAAGATTCGCGCGCTGCTGTTAGACCATCACAACGAAAAGCTTTGCGAGCTAAGTGAATTGCTATTGGTTTTTGCGGCGAGAGCACAGCATCTTGAAACTGTTATTAAACCGGCGTTAGAAGTCGGTACATGGGTGCTCTGCGATAGGTTTACCGATGCAACTTACGCATACCAAGGAGGAGGGCGAGGGCTAAGTTCGAAGACCATTTCTTCACTTGAAAATCTAACTCAGGGATCTCTGCGCCCAGACTTCACCTTGATATTGGACTTAGATCCAAAGATTGGCCTCACCCGCGCAAAAACCCGAGGCGAGTTAGATAGGATTGAAATTGAAAAAATCGATTTTTTTGAAAAAGTCCGTGACACCTATCTAACTATCTCCAACCGAGAACCTCAGCGCTGCAAAGTTGTAGATGCATCTCGACCTATAGATGCTGTTAGCAAGGATGTCACTGAACACTTAATGACCTTTATCAGAGAAAACAATTGAGCAAACTCTCCTTGGATAATCACGAAAAACTGCTGAGTCTTACCCCTCTTCCATGGCACTTGCCGCAGTGGTCACAGCTCATGCAACAAAAACAAACAGCTCATTTGGCACATGCTTATTTAGTGCAAGGCGATCAGGGGCTAGGCAAAAGATTATTTGTTGAGAAATTAGCTATCGCGCTGCTTTGTCTCAATAAAGAATTAGCAGATGCCTGTGGTGAGTGCTCGGTTTGCAAAATGGCGGTAAGCGGATCGCTACCAGATTTAATTATTATCGAGCCAGAAGAGGGCAGCCGCGACATTAAGATTGACCAGATTCGCTTGCTTTCAAATTTTATTAATAAGAGTAGTCATGCTGGCAGTGGCAAAGTTGTTGTGCTCGATCGAGCCCACAACCTAAACAACTCTGCTGCCAATGCCTTGCTAAAAACCCTAGAAGAGCCAACCGGTAATACGTTCCTTTTTTTGATAACCGATCTGCCCGGCGCGTTGTCAGCAACTATAAGAAGTCGCTGCCAGCGACTCCAGTTTTCTATCCCTTCAACAGAAAAGTCCTCGCAGTGGCTGCTCGAACAGCTATCCGAGAACAGCGATAGAGCGGCCCTTGCATCGACATTCGCCAGTAAACCACTGTTGGCTTTTACCCAAGATAGTAAAAGCGGTATCGAAGGCTACGGGGCAATGATTCAAGTTCTATCGCGCCTGCTTAATTCTTCGACAGAATTACGCCTCGGGGTGGTGCAGGCATCAAAAATTGGCGAATTGCTTTCAATTGGGTATTTAATTGAAGTTTCGACTATATTAATCAAAGGCCTTCTCACTGAAGCTGAGCCGCTAAGTGCCTCTGTTGAAATTAATGCACTGAGTTCTCGGCTACGCAGTACCGGTATCGAATGTCGAAGCTTGAGCGTGATATTGCTCAATTACCAGCAGGAGCTGGTTAAGGGTCGCCGTCAGTTAATGAGCGGCTCTAATCCTAATCCACAGCTAATTATGGAGTCATTGCTGTGGCGATGGACTAAGCTCTTTGTAATGCCCTAGCTAATCGACAAAGACTCATGGACTGATATAACTTTGCGAAAAGTGTCAAGGCAGTACGTAAGCACTATTTCGGTTGCCACAAACCTTCAATCTCAAGGAAGAGCATTCTACATTGGCTGGTCAGGGGATTTTATCCCTCACAATAAAAGACAAAGCGGTTCTTTATGCTGCTTACATGCCATTTATCGAGTATGGCGGCCTGTTTATACCGACAAATAGGGACTATAAAATCGGCAGCGAAATTTTCATGTTGTTAAAGCTAATGGAAGAGTCAGAAAAACTCCCGGTAGCAGGAAAAGTTGTCTGGGTGACACCTCCTCGAGCACAGGGCGCGCGAGTGAGAGGCATTGGTGTTCAATTCTGCGATCCGAGTGCGGCTGTAAAAACTCAAATTGAAAGCATACTAGCTGGTCAGCTAGATTCGAACCTAGCAACAAACACACTCTGATCGTCATTCTCTGATAGCCACCGTCACAGTTGAGGATTTCTAACTTAGGTGGTGCTCTAAAAAACCTAGCTCCTGCTTTACCTGATATCTACTTTACCTAGCACCCACCGTACCTATTTCCACCTTATTGCATCTGCGATCCTGCTGTTTTATTTGGAACTTTCTTTTCAACAATTGCAAAACTGTTTTAATAGGCGCGTCTTTTGATTTAGTGGGATGAAGCACTAGCTTTTATACTGCAAAACCCAGCAGTTCAGCGACATGTTCAGCAATAGCCTGGCTTGCGGTAAGCCCTGGAGATTCGATGCCAAATAGCTGAACCAAGCCTTTTAGATTATGCTCATTTTGGGTTTGAAAGACGAAGTCTCGCGCGGTTTCGCCGGGCCCAGAAAGCTTGGGCCTGATACCAGAATATGAAGGCTGAAGCTGATCTGGCTTTAAGCCCGGAAAGTAACGCTGCACTGCAGAGGCAAACTGTTCTTGCTTGTCTGCCTCAACAGCATAGTTCTCGTTCGAGACGTAGACCGCATCAGGCCCAAATCGGAGCTGATTATTTAAATCCATTGTGCAATGAATCCCTAAGCCGGCGGTATTTGCATCAGGTAGCGGGTAAATCAAGTGAGCGAAGGGGTTGGGCCCGCCATAACTGAAATAGTCGCCCTTACACAACCAAATTTTTGGTATTAGTTCTTTCTCTAAGCCTTGGATTTTATGAGCTATTGCATCTGCAGATAACCCTGCACTATTGATAAGCAGAGCGCTCTCAAAGGTGAATTCCGTTGGCTTGGCTTGATTGGTTTCTCGTGCTTCTAACGATATTTCAAAACCGGCAGTGCCAGGCTTGATAGAACTGACTCGGCTGTTTGCCGCAAAGATAACACCCCTTTGTTGGGCTTTGTCTAAAAGGCTATGCATGTAGTGGTGGCTATCTACTATTCCGGTAGATGGAGAAAGTATTGCACAATAAGCACTTAGCGATGACTCTTTAAGAATAAGTTGGGATTTACTTAGTACCTTTAAGTCATCGACTCCGGATTGAACCCCGTTATCCCGCAGTGCTAACAGTTGTTCTTGCTGATGACGCTGAGCCACAATTAGCTTTCCACAACGAGCATGGCTGACGCCGTTAGCGCAAAGATACTCGTACAATAGCGCTTTCCCGCGTATACACAGCTGAGCTTTTAAACTGTCTGGAGGGTAGTAGAGACCGCCATGAATGACTTCACTGTTTCTGCTGCTGATACCTTGACCAAAGCTTGCGTTAGAATCGAGCAGCAGGATCTTCTCAGGATTAATATCTTTATTACGAGAGAGGGCGTGGGCGATTGCGATGCCAACAACTCCCGCTCCGATTACGCAAGCTTCAAACTTTTCCATTCCGGCCTTTAAGATTAGCGCTGCAGCTACCTACAATACTGGATTTATGTTTCGAAAGGTAAGATTAAGCCGAGGCTCATCTACACCTTTCGCTTTAGGGACTTGGTGTAACCAATTGTTTTGCAGACCTTTACCCATTACTAAAAGACTGCCATGCCTTAATTTCACTCGTGCTTTAACAGCGCGACTTGATGAGTTTTTAGGACATAGCTCAAAGTCTCTCTCTGCGCCTAAACTCAGCGAGGCGATAATAGGATCCAAGCCTAGCTCTCGCTCATCGTCAGCATGCCAAGCGACACTGTCGCTGCCATCTCTATAGTAGTTAAGCAGGACTGAGTTAAAGCTCAAGCCAGTAAGATCGAACACACGGCGCTTGATGCGCGTGACGACCTCGGACCAAGGCTCAGGCGACAAAACTATACCAGAGTAGCCATACAGGCTTTCGGCATCTCCCATCCAGCACTGTAAGCGAGGCACCAATCTGGGCGCTCCAGCGATTACAATAGAGCCCTGGTGCCAAGGAATTTCATTTATCAAGGTATCGATGAGTTCTAGGGCGTGGTTAAATTCAAAGGCGGCAGGGTATTCATCAATTTTAGCATTGCCTAGATCATGGCTCTCAAGGTCTCTATTTGAAAGCGCATTGTCAAACAAAGACGATTGCATGGTTAGTGACTGTCCTGTACTTCTACGCTAGTGCATAATGCCGCATCATGCGGATTTCACCATTTTGTAAGCTTTATTAAGGATACAGGAAATTGTCTGAATTTGATTATGATCTTTTTGTTATAGGTGCCGGTTCTGGCGGTGTAAGGGCTAGCCGAATTGCGGCAGGACTTGGCGCTAAAGTTGCCATTGCAGAGGAGCGCTATTTTGGTGGAACTTGTGTCAACGTGGGCTGCGTCCCTAAGAAGCTCTTTAGCTACGCGGCGCATTTCCATGATGACTTTCAAGACAGCGCGGGCTATGGCTGGGAAAGCAGGGCGCCCGACTTTAACTGGTCTACTTTAGTGGCAAATAAAGATATTGAAATCAATAGATTAAATGGTATTTACGAGAAAATACTTAAATCTAATAATGTCAAAATATTTGAATCTCGGGCCAGAGTTACCGGCCCAAATTCTATTTTAGTCGACAATCAGACAGTCACTGCTAAGTACATTTTGCTGGCGGTTGGCGGTTGGCCCAGTGTCCCGCTATATACCGGTCACGAACATGCTATTACTTCTAACGAAGTCTTTTATTTAGAGAAACTACCTCAAGCAATAGTTGTGCAAGGCGGGGGCTATATAGCTCTGGAATTTGCCAGTATTTTTGCTCGATTGGGCGTTGAAACCACCCTCGTCTATCGTGGCAACAAGCTGCTGCGCGGCTTTGACGAAGAAATTAGAGATTTTATCACCGATGAAATTGGCCGCCATGTCAATCTAGTGCTCAATGAAGATATCGTCTCTATCTCCAAAGAAAACGATGACTTAACTGTGAAGCTAACCTCAGGAGTTGAAATAACAGCAGGCCAAGTGTTGGCCGCTACAGGACGCGCGCCGATGACCTCAGATCTTGGCTTGGATACCGTCAATGTAGAGTTATCACCCTCAGGCGGTATTAAAGTTAATGAGGAGTTTCAAACCACCGAGCCTAGTCTCTATGCGGTCGGAGATGTCATCGAGCGTATGGCGCTCACACCGGTAGCTCTTGCCGAAGGTCAGATGGTATCGAGGCGGCTGTTTGGCGGCCCTAAGAAGGATTTGAGCTACGAAAACATCGCCACTGCAGTGTTTTGTCATCCGAATATCTCAACGGTAGGCCTTAGCGAAGAGCAAGCTATCAGCAAGGGTTTGGATATTGATGTCTACACGGCAAAAATGAAACCGCTAAAACATACACTTAGTGGCCGCAATGAATATTCATTCGCAAAGCTCATAGTCAGTCGCAGTGACGACCGTGTGATTGGCATGCATCTGGTTGCTGCAGATGCCGGCGAGATCGTTCAAGGTTTTGCTGTGGCCATGAATTGTGGCGCAACCAAAGCTGACTTTGATAACACCATTGGAATCCATCCGACCTTAGCTGAAGAATTGGTAACAATGAGAGAAACAAGAGATTGACCTAGAATTGCTTAAGCTGTGCTAGGGCCGTCTACATCAATGGAATGGCTAAAAGACGCTTGATACATCGATACCCCGCTATTTCCGGTAATAAAGATTACCGGAAATAGCAGAATGAGATAGGCCAACCTACTGCCAGCGCCGTCTGTCACGTCAACAGACTTTTCAAATCCGCAACTTGATCCGCAACTTAATCAGCAAACTTAATCCAGCCTCAATAGTTAAGGACTCACAGGTGTTGCCAATCATTTGCAGTTCCTTTGAAACTGCAGGTATCTCTGTTCCTATAAATGCTTAATGAGCTTACGTTGCTTGAAAAGAATCGAATCACTAACATTTAACTCATTAGCCAGCACTTGAAACTGTCTTGTTTAACAACCTAGGAGATAACAACCAAGGAAACGTAAAGACCTGCAGCAGGATGGGGGTATCGATAATTCGGTTAACGCTGGCATCAGAGACTAAAGGAGCCCATTGCCCGCTTTTGCAAGGTGATAGCGTGTTTCGATTTTGTAGA
>JBLHVT010000048.1:0-24572 GCA_047628735.1 Glaciecola sp. | reverse complement strand
TCGTCAAAAACGGTCCGGTACTACCGCTGATAAATCGTTATTTTAACTAATAAAGTCTTAGACAGACTAGCACTTTTGACTGATCTTTTGAACGCTGACGCGAGGCTATTGCGCCGAGATACAGGGTCTCAGAGACAAACCCCTAGCCATCTGGCCCATTGCTTGAAGAATTTTAAAAATTACTTGCTGATAATTGATAACTGATTTCTTTAGGGTTGGAAAAACTGCTAATTCAAGAGATCTGCACAGAATTTTATTCAGTGCCTTTTAGGATAGCCCAAAGGTTGCTGCTAGCCAGGATTGAGGCGAAAAGGACCAGCAGTGCCAAGCTATACCATTGCAGGGAATAGGATAAATTCTGGTTAACATTGACATTAACAGCAGGCCAGTGACGCGCTAAAGTGCCAGCTTGATCTTCGGTGAGCCTTACCTCGAAGGGGAATAGAGGTTCTGCCAGTATTTCTTCCATTACATCTATTTCTAACGTCCTTATACGCAGCGGCCACTGACCTGTATCAATTGTCGATGAAATCACGCGGGTTTTACCATCGGGTACAAATACTTGGGCGGTGACGGTGACAGGACCATCAACTGGGCGAAGATTAGGGGGTGTGTTGGGAGGCAAAATTCCTGTTGTCCATCCTCTGTGAACCAAAACCAATTGATTATTGCTGCTAAGGCGCAGCGGAGTTACCACACCGTAGCCGATCTGACTTTCAAAAAACTCAGCTGATATGAGAATTGTTCGCTCGTTGAGGTATTCGCCGGTGAGTGAGACATGGCGATTCTGCATTTCTGGATTAGCGGCGTTTAAATGGCCTACCGGGATATCTTCTATAGGTCCTGCACTAACTGAAAGCCTTTCTTCTAAAGCACGTTGGGTGTCAACTTTTTCGGCAGCTCTATCGAGTTGCCACAGTCCTAAGGACCCGAATGAGAACGCAGTCATCAGACTGCATGCGGCGATGAGCCAGTTGATTCGGATGCGAAAAGCCCCGAGTGTAAAGTCTTTACGTAATTGCATTTTTTTAGAATAGTCCAGCAGTTAGTAAACGCCGTCAGATTAATAGAGTAGCTCACACAATTCAACTTTGTTCTAACAGAATCGTCAGCACGCTGTCGAGAATTTGGGGAGCTTTGCAACCAGTAATATCGTCAATATCGATCAGAAAGGCAGGGCACTGTTTACAGTGATGAAAATAACTCGTGTTGTTCCGCTCTTGCGATCCTCGAAACAGAAGAGCTTGCTGAACTTACTAGCGCGGGGCTATTCATGCGCTAACACCTAATAACACCAAAAACACCAATGATAGGGAGGGCGAAAATAGGTGATAAGTCGCCCACAAACGATTATGACCGACCAGGCTATTAGGGAAATGCCAGCTACTAGTTTTATGCGTGTTGGAAGCGGCGCAATGCCAGCGTTACTGGCATGTTGATTAAAAAACCCATAGAAAACCAACATGTTGATGCCAGCGAGTAACATGAACAGCATTTTGGTTTGAAAAGCAGGATTGTGCACATACTGATCAGGTGAAGTTGTGAGAAACATGATGCCGGTTACTACATTGATCAAATATCCAGCGACGCCTAGCGGCACTAATCGGTGCAAGTCCTTGTAGGGAATTTGCTTAGCTAGGCCCAGCATTCTTAGATCAAAAACGCCCACTGTACCTAATAAAAGGCACAGGCCAACAAAATGTAAAGACTCGATTATTGGCCAGCCCCACATCGAGTTCATGAAGACATAAATGCCTGTAAATTGAGAAAAACTACTTAGAAAATCAATCACAAGTGTGTCGCTCAATAGAATCTAGATGCCAGCAAGACGCTGTTGGTATAGGCCAAAAACCGGCCGGTGAAAATAGTGACGGTCCAAAGAATTAGTGATGAGGCGGCAAGGCTTTTGGTGGCTGAGTGGTTTATGGCGGGATTGGTTTTCTGTAAGCGAATTTGAATTTTGAAGGCGATTATTAGTCCAATCCCCAGTGAAGCAACTTTCACATAAAACACCGGGTTGGTGAGTGCTTTGGCTGGATAGGCCAACAAAAGAGCTATGCCCGATAAAAAGATGAACCCAACACCAAGCCAGTGCAGGGGGTATAACTTGTCTAAACCCGTGTAGGTCTCCGTTGAATTAGTGGTTAACAGCCGCAAGCTGACAGCGACGTTTATACCGACTACCAAAGCCATGGCTAATGAGTGGATGCTTAAGGAAGTAAAGAAAGCCAAACCTGACTCTCTCAACAGTGTGCTAATCCAGGTTTCTTCAATTCTCGCTAGAGTATACAGGTTCAAATCCTCGAAACAGAACGCGTTTTTTGGGGCAGTGAGTTTGTCTGTTTGGTAAGGTTAGTGAAATCAGCAAATCTATTGTGGTAGTAAAAGTGACATTCAAAAGCGCCTCATTAAGAGTGTCGCTTGGTCTTCGGTGGGCTGTCAACATCACATTCGATAAATCTGATCGATCTCACTATTGTCAATCCGGAGGCAGTCTAACAAGAATTTTTCTTAGCCCAGCATTCACAACACAGGCCGCTAAGACATTGCTTTAACGGTTGCTCCGTTTCCAACAAGTTTAGCGCGTCCGGTTAATCAGGCGCGTGGCCGCCTAGTCGAACACGTTGAGGCAATGATCAATAAAACTCAAGCGCAAATGGTGTTGCTTGGTGAGTCAATGGAAAATGAATGGACTCAGGCTTTACAAACTTTTGGCTATAAACTTACCGCGCTTTGTGAGAAGTTCGTCAACGACTAGATGCCCTTAACAGACAGGCTGCGCAAAGTAATTGCGCGAACCAAGCAGCAAAATAAAGCAAAACAAGTTATAACCAAACACATCAAAGCATAATCAATCCATGCGCGCAGGGTAGAGAAACCTAAATGCTCGAAAGCGACAAAGAACTAGAACATGACTCGGAAGAACATTGAGTAGCAGGTAGCGATCTGATGATGTTTGTTAATTGCAGTGCTTTACTTAGTAATTGTCGAGCGTAAAACGATGAAATTTAACAAGTCATTTTATTGTACGAAGATCTACGTGATGAGCTTTATCAAGATTTGTTCGTAGAATTTGGTGAAAATTTACCTTTATGGGGTGAACAACTTAGCGACGACCTTTGCTTAAGATTTACCAATACCGAGCTTTTTTTCGAAGCAGGTGATTCGCAGCGGCGCGCAGAGTTTGTTGATATTTCGGGTAATTTCTTTTCACGCTATTTGAAAATTTTGGCTTTTGCTAAGTATTCAGAAGAGGTGTTAGTGGTAAGAATACAAGGGCATAAATTTAGTATCGTTTTACAAATACTACCAATAAATACCTCCTGAGTTTTCGAACGAGCACAAAGGATACGCGGTAGGGCGCATTTCTGGTTCAAACCTCTCGCGCAAACCAAAGTATAGATTTGCTTCGAAACTTTTTGTCATACTGTCTCATAGCAGTGAAAACTAATTAAGGATACTTTGAAAAAAATGGCTGCATTTTTTCGAGAATTAAAGACCAACGAATTTGTCGGTAACGACAGTGCTAGAGGCCCTTGGTCTGAAGATGCTTGTCACGCTGGGCCGCCGTCCGGACTAGTCGCAAGAGCGGCAGAGTCGCTAGTGCGTGACAAACAGTTAGTTAGGTTAACTCTTGATATGGTGAGGCCTATACCTCTTGCCGGATTCACCATTGCTGTGAAAATCATAAAACAGGGCAGAATGCTGACCACCTGTGCTGTTGTTCTCAGTGATCGAGAGGGTAAGGCATGTATTAATGCCTCTAGCATTCATCTTAAAACACAGGTCACCAAAGAATTACCTAATGCAGTGATAGCACGGCCGGTGTTTGAAGATGCAGTTGCGGGTTATTTTCCCAGCATGCCAGTAAATCATGGGAAACCAACCTTCGCGCAGTCTGTTGAGGTGGCCTACCCTCCAGGTGAGGGCAATGCGCCGGGACCAACCACAATTTGGATGCGCACCCATCGACTCATAGAAACAGAGCAACCAAGTCCGTTTCAGAGCCTTTGCCCTATTGCCGATTGTGGCAATGGCATTAGCCGCAACACAGACCTTAGTGAGGCTAGTTTCGTAAATCCAGATCTGACAATAGCAATACATAGAGCACCTGAGTCGCAGTGGCTGGCATCACAGGCAACCTCGTTCTGGCAACCTAGCGGTTTAGGAATGTCTCATGCAACGCTTTTTGATACCGAAGGGCCAATAGGGGCTGCGATACAAACGCTTTTGGTTTCTGCGCGCTGAAGCCTTGTTAATTGGTTTGTACTCTTGTCTGTTTTTGTTTCCTCGGTTTTAGGTTCTTGTAGCTTGAGCTAATTCTGTTCGGTCAGCATGGGTTCAGTGACATTCAAGATACCCACTAGCGCTAGCATGATAAGGAATGCGGTTTGCGGTCCCTCGTGTGAATCAGTAGGGGCAAACCATTCGTCTGGCGAATGTGCCCCGCCGCCATTGCCTCCGCCGGCAACTGTTATCGCAGGAATCCCTAAAGACATTGGCACATTTGAATCAGTACTGGAAATACTGAGCTGGTCAAGCGCTAGTCCGATTTCATCAAAGGCAAGCGCAGCTGCCTGAACGATTGGGCTTGATGTTTGAGTTTTACCAACGGGGCGGTCTCCGATGAGATTAAAATCGACTGTGATCTTTCCATTATCCCAACGAGCGTTTTCTTCTGCTACCGCGTCTAACGCGGCAGCCTTTATTTGCTGCTCGAGTTTGGCAAGCTCGATTCTGTCGTTGGAGCGCATATCAAGAGCGAATATGGCGTCAGCGGCGATGGAATTAACTGATGTGCCGCCTTCTACAGTGCCTACGGTATAGGTCGTTTTTGGAAATTGTGGTGTTTCAATGTCGCCAATTTTTGCTATGGCTCGGCCCATAGCGTGGATAGCACTCGCTAGACCGAAGGCACCAAAAGAATGTCCGCCAGGCCCTTTGAAATGGAATTCAAAACGTCTGCTGCCGGTGCCGCCAGTTGTTATCCGCCGAAGCCTAACCCCATCGATCGATACGAAACCATCTATTTCTGGAAAGTCACGAAATAGAGCCTTAATTCCTCTAAGGTCACCGCGCCCTTCTTCGCCAACGTTACCGGCGAAAATTATATCGCCGACAGTTTCAATATTGCTGTCGTTAAGCGCATCGATGACCGACAGGAGGGCTGCTAGACCTCTGGTGTCATCACCAATGCCGGGCGCATAATAGCGGCCACCGCGCAGCTCTACTGTAGTGTCTACGCCTTCTGGAAAAACGGTGTCTAAGTGCGCTGAGATCAAAAAGGTTGGTCCATCGCCGCTGCCGGCTCGAATGCCTACCGCATTGCCTTCGCTATCTATATAGGCATCCTCTAACCCTCGTATCTTCATTTGCTCGAGAAAATATGCCGCGCGTTTCTCTTCTTTAAAGGGTGGAGCAGGGATTTCCGTAAGTCTGATCTGTTCGCTAATGTAAGCAGGCTCGTTATCCTCGATATAGCTAAGCGCGGCCTGAACTTTAGGTCGGCCCGCTAAGGTTTTAAAGCTGCGCTCTAATGCCGGGTCAATGGGCACTAAATTCTGTTGAGCGTTGGCGGTGCCGTTAAGGAATGAAACACACAACAATAAGGTCAGGGCTATAACGCGCATACAACAACTCCGAAAAATAGAAAAATGGTGAGTTACAGGCTAATTAGAATAAACGCATGCGTAGGCCGCGACCACCGGTTTTGAGTAGCCGCCGTTCCCGCATCCGGGCGTGCAGAACTTCGCGTTTGTCGGCTATCCAGTCCTCTCGAGCTACGTGAAGTTCGAGGCCTTTACCCCTCCGGCGATTTTCCTCGGCTATACGAAATTGGCAGAATTCCTGATACATTTTGATTTCAGATTTTAGCTCTTTAAATACGATTTCAGCATACAGAGCGTCGTCTAGGAAACCTATGACGGGTATATGGTCGGGAATAATATCGTCGGGATCGACGAAATAATACAGTGCAGCACGAATGCTTTTCTTTTCCTCTGCAGAGAGTCGCCACTCGTCATCACGGACCATATTAAGAAGTATTCTGAGCTTAAGTAGACGTTCAGATACAAAACCAGGGAGGTCAAGATGCTGTGTTTCATCGATCATTTTTGAAGCAGAATCTTCCATCATTCGAGAAGCGTCGTCATCTTCGACAATTAATCTGCCTTTATCAATACTGTTTTGAAATTTTTCTAGATCTTCATCGCTGAGAGTAATGACCACGTCTATTGGCATTTGAGCTCCTCAAGATAGCTTGCTTGGACCATTGCAAAGGCAATTTTATTGCTATCTGATTTTTTTTTAGAAAGTCATTGTCGCTGTTTTCTATTTTTTCGGTTGCGCGACTTTTCGCTTTGCTACTTATATTACGTTACATAGAACATGGCTTAACTGCGAGATCATGACCAAGGTTGAAACAGTACTATATCGCAAAACACCAATAAATCATTACTGAAAGATAGCGGGAGTGACCATTGAGGTGTGCTAGCGGGCGGTGCAATCTACGTTAAGGAGAAGCGGATTACACCTCGCTGAACGATTTTTGGGCAGTGAAACTGAGTATTCGCTAAATTCTAGCCGAGGCTGGTAGTAGTCAGTCGAGATGTACTGGGCGCCAGAGGAGAAGGCAGCTTCACGGCGCGAGCTGTCATTATTCCTTGCTTCCATGGTGTTGGCATCAGCTCTGGTACGAACAATAAATCCGGATTTGACTGCTGCTCGAATACGTTCTTGATCCTGGGTGGGGCTGTTCATTGTGAAATAGGCTGCATGGTCGGCGTTCTCGTCGATCGAATTGACGAAGATAGGCAGACCTTGTAAGGAGGCATTGCCACGACTGTAGATTTGCACTTTTTCTGGGCCTTCGTCCAAGGCAAAGAAGACTTTGCCCTTAGTCGCAGCCAAGCTTGGCCAGCCTTTGCTTATTACCGCGTCTTTAAGTGTAGGGAAGTTGCCTCTAACATCGTCGGGAGTAATCAACTGCGTCAAATCGAAGACGCTTAGCACTTCTTGATCTAAATCATCAAAAGCCTGACTATCAAAAGGTAGCGCCTCGGTAACCCCAGGGTAGGCAGAGCCGCCTGTTTTGGCATTGAACATTATAAGAATCGGAATGTGCTGAGGGTTTTTGTCTGACCAGCTCTTTATTTCAGCGAGGCAAATAATCCAAGTGTCACAGTTTGATCGAACATCAATATCTTGTGCGTGTAATACTTTAAACCCAGGCTGTTCCATATTGCTATTGTCATAGCGTTGAGCGCCGCTTAAGCCCTCTGTTTGTCTTGGCAGAAGCGGGTTAGCGTAACGGCCCCCTTTGGGGTCATAAACAATGTCGAGCTCTATTTGGCGCATGCCCAGTTCGAGCTGCTGCGTTAGTGTTAGGTGAGAGTAATCGAGCG
The DNA here is from genome assembly GCA_047628735.1 of Glaciecola sp. Taxonomy (GTDB): domain Bacteria; phylum Pseudomonadota; class Gammaproteobacteria; order Pseudomonadales; family Pseudohongiellaceae; genus UBA9145. Next base: position 17,169 of record JBLHVT010000048.1, on the reverse strand, counting down.
TGATCGCGGACTGTTCTCTGTAGGCGCGAATGAGCTCTAACTCTGGTGCTGGTATCGCGAGTTTGTAGCTATTGTGTGAGCCTATTGCCTGAATAAAATTCATAGGCAGTGAATTTAAATTAGAGCTGCATTCCAGCTCTGTACCGCTGCCATCTGCGCAGGGAGCCTGAGCCAAGTTTTGTGCTGATGAGGTCAATGCAGAGGTAAAGATGATTAAGGTGGCGATGGCTTTAATTAGTGTTTGTGATGGAATCCGCTCGAACCAAAGGGACTTTGCCGCTGTGTTAAACAAAAATTCAAACCGACTCATGAGACCACCTTTGTTCGCTGTAAAATAGCTTAACTCTTAGAACCAAGCCGCCCCATAGTACGCAGAATGAGTGACAGATTCATTACGCATTATCTAAATTTTGTATTCGCATGCATGATGAGCATCCGACTGTAGCAATTTAACGCATTCGCCGCTTCTCAATTTTTCTCAGCTGGTCAATAATGAATAAGACTTCGTCGTTGCCACGATGTTGGAGATGGCGCGAACAATCACAATGAAATCTTGGAGTAGGGTATGGACGTTAAGCCAGCTGGTGTAAGTCGTAGAAGAGTCCTTGGCGCTATGGTGGCTGGGGCCGCTTTGGGTTTGCCTGGTTTAGTGTCGGCACAGTCCGACGAGTCAAAAAAGTCAGGAAGGCGAGAGCTACCGGTACCCCCTCAATCCACAAGTGCACAGGTATTGGCCCGTGATGAAGATTTTTGGAAAGAAATTGCTAGTTACTATGATCGCACGCAAGGCATCGTAAATTTGGAACATGGCTATTGGGGTAAAATGGCCCACCCAGTTCAGAACGCGTTTATCGATGCTACGCGCATGGTAAATGCGCAGAATTCTTTCTATGCTCGCAAGGGCTATGCTGACGATCAAAGACTCAGCGTTCATAAGGTGGCACAGGCTTTAGGTGTGTTCGATGATGAAATCGTCATTACTCGCAATGCAACAGAGGCCATTCATAATCTAATTCGGCAGTACAAAGGCTTAAACCCTGATGATGCTGTGCTTTATGCGGATTTGGACTACCCCAGTTTTAAAGAAACCATGCTGTGGTTAAAAGGTGCATATGGCGTAAATGCAGTTGAAGTAGAGCTGCCGCAAAGAGCAACTCAGGCCGAAATTTTAGGCCGCTATGTTGCCGCTTTTGATGCTAATCCTAATCTTAAATTAATGTTGATCACGCATGTTAGCAATCAGCATGGATTAGTTGTGCCGGTGGCAGAAATCGCCACAGAGGCAAAATCACGAGGCATCGACGTGATTTGTGACAGTGCTCAGTCGTGGGGATTGCTAGATTATAAAATATCTGACCTTAACGTCGACTGGGCGGGATTCAACCTGCACAAATGGATAGGTTCGCCAATCGGTGTCGGTGCTCTTTATATGAAGAGGGGGTCCTTATCCAAAGTTGCGCCTTATCCAGGAGAAAGCGATCCGGAAAACTCCCGTGCGTCCGCTCGAGTTCATATGGCGACTTCGAACTTTGCCTCAATTATTACTATCCCAGATGCAATTGCCTTCCATGAGGCTATTGGGGCTGCTAATAAAGAGGCTCGGCTGCGGCATTTGCGTCAACTTTGGACGGATGAAGCGCAGGCTATGGGGCACATAGAGTTACTAGGTGGCCTAGATGAAGAATCTTGGACAGGGATGGGATCGTTTCGATTGTCGGGAAAGAATACGGTGGCCGATGCGCGAGAGCTGCAGCAGCGCCTAGAGAATGAGTTTGGCATATTCACGGTTATACGTGTTGGCTTGGCAAGTGGCAGCTGTGTTCGAATTACGCCTCAGGTGTTTACCTCTGCGGTCGAAATTTCAATGCTCGTTGATGCCATGCAAAAACTTAACTGACGTTTTGAATTTGTTCGGCGCAGCGCGTTTTGCGTTAATTAGTAAGTCACCGCGGCCGACGACACGCTGATAAACCGCCGCTCAGTTTTGTTGAGTTTAGTGCATTTCTTGAACCCAACTTAGTGTTATAGCTTTAAGGCTAGTTATGCAGCAGTGCGAAGAGGTGCGATTGTTCTGTCGACAATAGAAAGTAAAGTGGACAAGATTAACCCATACCCAAGCCAGACGGCAGCAAGGCCGAACAAGGTCTGCAAAAAGCCCGCTATTGGTAATTGGGAGGCTATAAAAAATAGGGCAGGCCCGAAATAGAACACGCCATTCCAGCGACCTAAAAAACTCATTTTTAACTGTTTTTGTTTAAGCCAGAAATAAGAGTCCAGCACGTATTGGCTAAACGCTATGGTTACCAAAACAGGCAGTATCGGGCTTAGCACATCAGTATATGCTAAAGCTGCCATAGTCGACGTTACGAAAAGAAAGTCTGTTGAGTGGTCGAAAAGCATACCACCGGCAGAGGCGGTGTTAGAGGCTCGAGCGACTTTTCCATCAAGGAAGTCAGTGGCAATAGCTAATAAAAACAGTAGGGCTAACCAATAAGCTGGCATTGAACCAGGATTGGCTAGCCCATAGGCAACCGGCGCTATTAGCAGCAGGCGCAAGGCTGTGAGCAGGTTAGCCACTAATCGCTAAAAAGATCTTTTTGGGCTTTGCGCCAGAATATCAATCCTATTGCCGCATTGAATAGAATAAAAAAGTTGTGCTGAACAAATCCAAAAGCCGCCATTTGACCTTCATTATCAGGGAATAAAATTACCCAGAACGTGATTGCTGCAGCGCGCATTGGGGTGGGTACCGCGGCGGCAAAAAAGATCACTGGCAGGAATGGCAACAAGGTGAGGAAGGAAGCTTCCACTCCAAACAAGTTTAGCGCTATCGTATATACGATAACCGCCGCAAGGAGAGCAGGGGATCTCAGTAAGAAAAAAGCCATGTAATGCCAAGGCCTAGCTTTATTAAAGGCGTGCAAAACTCGTTTCTCTCTGAATGTGTTGTTTGGCAATATGGTTCCTTGAAAATATAGAATCCAAATTACCAAGAACACCGCTGCACCCGCGCTGATGTAAGGCATTATTGCGAATACCTCGGGTAAGCTGTCGCCACCGACGGCAAATCCAATGCTTGCCCAAACAAGTAAATAAAAGACCTCGCAGAACATTATGAACAGCATAACCGAGCCAACTTCCCATCCTGGAATTTGGTGGCGCTTATTTAAATAGAACGCCATGGCACCTTTGCCAACTTGCTCATTAAATATAGAGATAATGTAAGCGCTTGCGCGAACCGGTAAGATATCTTTGTATTTAATATCTGAGATGAACCAGTTTAAGGCTTTAGTAACAACAAGTGTGTCTATGAAAAAATAGAACAGCGAATAACAAACCATTAACCCTAGCCAAGGCACCCAATCAACGGTAGAAAACACTTGGGTCATGTACTCGACCAAGCTCATACCTTCTCTTGCGGCGGCCCCATTTAGCCTAAAATAGAGGTAGCCAAAGCAAGCTGCGGTAAGGACCAGAAAGATAATCCGTCCAATGGGGCTGGCTTTTTTCTTAACCGGTTTCTGTTCAGATTCTACTGTTTCTGCTTGTTCAGTCATTTTGATTTCTCAGTTAGTATCTTGTTTAACGTGTCTCTTAATGGGGTAAGTTCAATACCAATAGCGGCATCAGCGTTGACCGCTACTGCTTCATTCATGGTAATTACATCGATAACTGTTGGGGTCATCCCTCCACCTTTAATCATGCTAGTAATGGCAGAGCCAATTTTAGCAAGCCAGATGGGTGCGCTGCCAATTTCTACCGTTTTGTTTTGAATCTCAGCTGCTAATTTTATGAGGTCGCGGTAGGCAATTGTTTCCGGGCCTACCAATTCATAAGTAGTAGTGCCGCTTGCCGGTTTGGTGGCTAAAACGGTCAGAGCATTGTTGAGGTCATCAACATCAAGAGGGCGCATGGTGTAATTGCCGCCACCCAAGACTTTGGATTTACCTTTGGATGCTGCGTACTTTAAAGAGTTAGTGCCGGCAGACCCGAGGCCTAACAAAATCGGCGTTCGGATAATACTTGACGGAATATTGGATCCACTGACAAATTTTTCTGCGGCGCCCTTTGAACGAAAATAAGCATTATTAGAATCAGGGGAAGCCCCAACGACACTTATAAATATTATGTGTTTCGCCTTGCTGCGTTTTGCCGCTTCAACGACAGTTTCTGTGGCTGCAACGTTAGCGCTCGCATAATTAGAGTGCTTTGTTTCTATCAAGATTCCGGCTAAATGAATTACACAATCGGCGCCGGCGAGTACTGACGCTAGGCCGTCTATGTCATCATAGGAGATAACGGCTGGGGTAATAGAGGCGGCTTTTGGCAATAAATCAAACGCGGACTTGGATCTCACTCCTGCAATAATTTCTAAATCTGGGAGTGTGGCTAGTTGGGCCAATAAGTTTTTCCCAACACTGCTATTGGCACCGGTTATTGCAATCTTCATAAACTGTTTCGCGTCCTATTGTAAATGGGTTTTCACCAGAGCGCCTACGGCTCGGTGACGGTTTTGGATTTCTCCGCTAGACAATATCGTAGGGCTCTAGTTGATCAAATTTGTGCCTTGCGAGCCTTGGTAATTATAACAAAACATAAAAAGTCGTGTCTTGTTAGCACTAATTAAATTGCGAAACCCGCAGCTCAACCCTTAAATAAAGGCTAATCTCTATGCTGATTAAATTTGCTGTGCAAGAATATTCAGTTTTTTGCTGCGTTGCAATTTTTGAGCAGAAGTATTGCTTAACTCACTAAGTGCCTGCGCATTGTTGGCAGCTTTAATTCGGCCGTTATCAACTTCTCCATAAAGTGTATTGCGCATACGCGGAGTGCGGCCTAACTTGCTGATAAGTTGTTCCAGCATCATTGGGGACCATTCCTGACCGTGATCAGCGCCAGCGGCCCTGGTGATACTTTCATTCATTAGGGTGCCGCCAAGGTCGTTGGCACCTGAATTTAAACAGGCTTGCACGCCGTCGTGTCCCATTTTCACCCAAGAAGTTTGAATATTGGGGATTAAGTCATTAAAAACCAGCCGTGAGACAGCGTGCATCAATACGGCTTCTCTGAAGCTTGGTCCTTTGCGAGACTTACCCTTGAGAAACATGGGAGCTTCCATTGGCACATAGGGAAGCGGTACAAATTCAGTAAAGCCCCCCGTCCTTTGCTGTAAGCATCGCAATTTTAGCAGGTGGGCAGCAAGATGCTCGCTGGTTTCAACGTGTCCATACATAATCGTGGCAGTAGTTCTGAACCCAACCCGATGAGCGGTCTCCATCACTTGCAGCCATTGTCTGGAGTTGAGTTTATCAGGGCAAATTTTTGCTCGTATATCGTCATGAAGGATTTCAGCCGCTGTTCCGGGCAAAGTGTTAAGGCCGGCGGCTTTAAGTTTAATCAAAAACTCCTCGAGGCTGATTTCTAAGGTTTTCGCACCCTGCCAAACCTCAAGAGGGGAAAACGCATGGATATGCATTTCGGGGGTCGCTTCACGTACGGTTGCTAAAATATCGAGATAAGTTTGGCCAGTATAATCAGGATGGATGCCACCCTGCAGGCAAACTTCGCTGGCGCCGCGATTCCAGGCTTCATCACATCGTCTTGCGATTTCTTCAGCGCTTATGTCGTAAGGTTTGCCACGCAAGTTTTCGCTGGCTTTGCCCTTTGAAAAAGCACAAAACTGGCATTTGAAGTAACAGACATTGGTATAGTTAATATTTCGATTAACAACGTAACTAACGGTGTTTCCGCACAGCTTATGCCGAAGCGAGTCCGCTTGCTGGGCGATGTAGCTGAAGTCAGGGCCGCGAGACTCAAACAGGCGCGCCACCTCTGATTGTGCTAAATCCTCTTTTGCTAAACACTTTTTAATGATTTCGATTACGTCTGCACTTATTGAAGCTTCAGCGATCGGTTTAGCTAATAGCTCTGTTTCTATGGTTGGCGTGGCGCTGGACTCGCCTGTTTGCCAGCTATCGCGCTTAGCAAAGCCGTCTCCATCAGCCTGGCACAAGACTTTAGGTCGAACCGCATCAGAAACCCAAGTCTCTGCGTGTTTTACATAAGCGGGATAAATCGTTAAGCGTTGCTCTAAAAATTTGCCGGCGGCAGCGGTTTCATTGGCAAGCTGATCCAAGTGTGGCCACGGCGCTTCGGGATTGACATGGTCGGGGGTTAACGGAGAAACGCCGCCCCAGTCATTGATCCCAGCAGCAATTAATTTGGGCAGCACGCCAGGACTCAAATTAGGCGGCGCTTGAATATTCATTTGTGCGCCAAATATCAATCTCGCCACAGCGATGGTCCAAAGCAAGTCTTCTAGGTCTGGCTCAGGCGCCAAAGCCATTTTTGTGTCTGGTTTGGCACGAAAATTTTGAACGATTATTTCTTGAATATGACCGTATTTGTCGTGTAAGTCTCTTATTGCTAAAAACGACTCGATTCGCTCGCGCCGTGTCTCGCCTATGCCTATAAGTATGCCGGTAGTAAAAGGTATTTTTTCTTCGCCTGCTAAGCGCAGCGTTTCGAGCCTGACAGCCGGGTCTTTATCCGGTGAGCCATAATGAGGCATGCCTTTCTCGGTCAGGCGAGTGGAGCTTGACTCTAGCATTATGCCCATCGACGCGCTGACGTCGCGCATTTTTCGCAGTTCCTGTGCTGTCATATTGCCCGCATTGATATGTGGGAGTAGGCCGGTTTGCGCTAAAACACTTTCGGCAACAGCATGGACGTAATCGATTGTAGTTTCATATCCCAGTTCTTGGAGAGCCTCACGTGCAGCCTTATATCTTAGCTCTGGTTTTTCGCCTAAAGTAAAAAGGGCTTCTTGACAGCCTGTCTTAGCCCCTTCATGGCACAATTCTAGTACCTGCTCTAGGCTCATATAGGGTTGGCCTATGCGCTTTGGCGTCTTGGCAAAGGTACAGTAGTGGCAGACATCACGACAAAGATGGGTTAAAGGGATGAACACTTTACGGGAGTAGCTGACAATATTGAGATGATGCTTGTCACGAAGTAGAGAGGCCTCTGCGACTAGGGCAGCAGTATCGGTAACTACCGCCAATGCTAGCGCCTTTGACTTAGAAAGCTTGTTATCGCTATGGCTGGATTGTCCCAACGTTATACCCCTGGCTGTGGCCTTTCATTGTTGTTATAAACGCAAGCGTAACAGTCTAAAGGGTAAATAGAGAGTAGTAAAAATCTTATTTGTGCCAATAGTTGTCGGAGCAGGCAGGCATCTAAAACCACTAGCCAATAAGGGCGGGAGGAGCGGCAAAGAGAAGGCGATAAAGAGGGGTATAGCTAGATAATTTGAGGCCTGGCTTAAAAGCCTCCACTGACCTTTGGCAAAGACAGGGCGCAAAGTCTGACCTATCTAGTCTAGCAGCGCTTGGTTGGTCTGAAGGTTATCTGTTGTTGCGATAGCTTTTGCATTGGCTGACCCAGCAACATACTAAAGAATGGGGCTAGTGTGGTTTTGGGTAGGGTAGGTTTTTTGTAAGTCCGCTTTAGCCTCGCTCGATGACCTCTAAGGTGACGGTGTCTTCAGCACTGGCTTGTTGCACAGACGCAATAATATCGAGCGGGAGATCATTTTATGGTGTTTCGTTGAGTCTAGCGCTGCGGCAACCAAAAGCACTCTGCGTGGTCATTAATTTCTGCTACAAGAATATCGGATAAATTTAATAACGCAGAAAAGGAGTTCGCCTTATTTTTGCCGTCATAATCAATTCAGCCTATGTTTCGCAAAATTTGACGGGTGGTAACTTTGTCGGTTTCCAATTGCAGTCTCTGCAACTCAGGGTGTTTGGCAATACCTATCTGAGGTTAAGCCCTGCACGTTCGTGAGTGAAACTGGATGTGCAGTTGAGAATATAGTTGGGGGAAATAGAGGGGGGAATTGAGGGGAGTGTAACTAAGAGTAGAAAAGTGAGAGCGCTTTAATAGTGCTCGATAAATAGTTGATTATGAACAGCAGATAAAATGGCGTGACTTCACTATCGTGAGAATTCGCCGTTGCAACAACTCAAGCTTACAAAAGCTGAAAAATAAACTCGTCGTCTGATTCACCTCGGGTAGCTTTTATTTTTTCCTGTAATTCATTTCTTTTCGCGCGGGCCCGTTCATCGCGATTTTTGTCAGAGTCCAATCCCACCGCTGATAATCTCTCTTCCTCAACTAGGTGAAACTAACCAAATTAATTGTCGGCGTTTAGTTCGATGCCCAGTTCCAAGGTGATGATTTTTTCAAAAATAACATCGTCAGGACAGCCGATGCCAAGGATGCGACTGGGGCTCAAGTTTATAGGTTCATTAAAGTGGGTTATTGCGCTCATGATGTTTTTAAACTTGCTCTCGCTGCCATGTCATTTGCGATCCTTGGGTATGCTCAACAGTGCTCTGAGTTGCAGTAAGCCATTAGCGTTGCAGTAAGCCATCGGCAAGAAGTCGGTAAGGTCTGGGTTCATAGCGACATCAACAAGTTTATAGGCGGCTCGTTCTACATTCATCTGCTTTGGCTGCTTGTAATCTCGGTCCTTGCTTTTGAGCTGTAGTTTTAAATCGATCTAAATCTTCGTCGCTGAATGTGAAGGTGATATCAAGTGGCATGGCAATTTATTTTGAATAGAGTAGAGATTCTATTGGGATCGGATTATGTGATATTCGGTTTGGCGTGGTTGAATATACTCGAAAACCTCGCCGTCATAAAATCCATCTTCTTCCAACTTCATTCGCATGGGCTTCGCACTCCACTCAGGGATGTCTACCATTGCGGTCAATTCTATTGAATACGCTGTGTTTGCTTTCATCGGGTAATCACCGGTGCCGGGCACTCCTTCCTGTTTGTCCCACATACCGATAGTGGTGCCAGCGGCGTGGCCATGTAACCCAATCGGATGAGTATAAATAATTGGCCCGATCCCCCGCGCTAGAGATTCTTCGCGAGTTCTTCTGAGTATTTCATTTCCCGTTCGACCAACTTCAAAGTTGTCGGTTAGGATGTCTTGAAGATCATTGCCGGCTTTTAGCGCGGTTTTTAGTGATGCAGGAACATCGTTCTCGCCGTCATTCAATACATAGGCATTTTGCTGTGTATCTGTTTGCAAATTAAGATAGGAAATGCCGAAGTCGATATGGACATGATCGCCTTTGTAGATAATTTCGGGATCAAGGTTGTTAGCGTCAATACTGGTAAGTGCGCGATCGGACCTTTCTATTTCAATGCTGGTGTGAAACCAAGTGCCTAAACCAAGATCGGACACGCGCTGGCGAAACCACCACTCCAAATCGCTAGTACTTGTTGCGCCAGCGCTGACGACGCTGCCAGAAAACCCTTCTTTGATAATACCGTAGGCTATATCCATCACGTCTTTGTAGACTTCAATTTCCTCTGGAATTCGAGTCTCGAGCCAGCCTACCGCGACTTCTTCGGCAGACACGATTCGGTCTCTTAGCTGGGGGGAAAGGGCGCTGCTAAAATCGCGCTGTTCTGAAAATGTAAGCCCGTCAGCTAAGGCATAAGTGTCTGAGTAATTGAGGGCTATTTTTTGTGGATTAAATTCGCCAAGAATTTGTGCGATACGGGCGTATTGATCAGGCTGTTTTTCGGGGTTCCAAACACCAGGAAACAAATCACCGACGGCATATCTGGCAACCGCCATGCGTTCTACTCCCCGAGCGTCACCGTGATCTATAAATAGCAAAACCGTTCTTCTTCGGGCATTAAGCCACGTTGCGGGCAGCATAGTCTTGAGAACGGGGTCTTCATTGTATTCCCTAGCTATGATTACCCATGCATCGACCCCAGCTCGACGCATAACGAGAGGCACGACTTCATCGAGTCGTTTTTCTATAATGCTGTTGGTCACTTCTGCTCGCTCTCTGAGTGGCAGTACTTTTTCGGCCAATTCATCTGCTGATTCTTGTGCGAGAGGCTGTGAAGCGAAAGAGCCTACTACACCGGTTAGGCATATTATTTTAGTTAGCGTTATAAGCTGTCTTAGAAACATAACTTGGGGTCCAGGATTAACTAAAGTAGGAAATGGTGCGTCACTGTGCTTCATTGTATTTTATCGGGATACTCGAATAAACCGAGGTTAGCATTTATCAGTTGGAAGCGAAATTGTGTTGTGAAATGCGGCGGCAACTGAGGGTTCGAGGGAGTGTCGGGCCAAGGGTTACCTAGCGGGCCGGGTCGACAGTTGCGCTGTTCATTGAGACAGTCAATAGGTGACTTGACCCGATGCCTAGCGCAGCTATCGAGGCGTCATCTAGGCATGATTTCCCCAATACAGGCGCTCCAAGAGGAACAATCTATGCTTTCGACTGGAGGAAACTGCCTAGGAGACAATCCCTAAAAAAGCTTAAGAAAAAACCCTAAGAAAAAGAGTGCAGTGATCTGATCTTGACATAGGACTCAGCTGGCAATTTTAAAAATAGCGGTATGCTCAATTTCAGCGACTACATCTCCCTCAACCAACATGGCGATATAGAGTTTTATGAATTGATGGTTTTTTCGCTCCCACTTATCAATTGGCACCGTCTTCATCTCAATAGGCTGGCCAACCAACAACGGTGCCCGCAGCGTGATCTTGCTGCCGGTATGGATCCACGCGGGCAGGACAAACAATCGCATCAGCGCTTGATTGCAGGCATCTAGCAGGAAGTAAGGGTGGATGTGGCCGGCACTGCCGGTATAGCAGGATGCCATATCCCGTTGAGCGGTAATATGTTCTTGGTTTTCCTCATAGCTTGGCTGCCAAGTGAAGGCTGGGGCGGGTTTTTGTAAAAGGATTAGATCCCATTCGATTTCGAGTCTATCAATGGTTTTGTGTTCGCAGGCCACACCTGCAAGCTCATTTATAGGGGGAAGTTCAGCTGGCAACCATGACTCCAGCTTTGCTAAAAGTTTGCCCTTTTCATTGCTAAGGCTGGTGACACAATTACGTTTACTTGTTTCGGATCTGGATTCCTCGGTGGTGATGGTGAGTAGGTCATCTTGATAAGCTGGTTTTAAGAAAATGACATCCATCATTCCCTGCTTCAAAAATGCCGCACCAAACGCTTTAACCAAAGGCTGGGTGAGATAACCAAACACATTAACGCCGCTAACAAGTGCGCCAGTGAAACCATATTTTGCCGCGATCTCGTCAGTGTGAATGCGGTTTTCAGAATCCTCGGCATCGTTCATTGCCAAGATTTGTTGATTAGATATTGTGGTCATGGTTAAACTTCTCGAAATGATTGGGATGAAAATTTTGCGCAGTTAAGCCAGTTTCGTGTAAAACCAGCTCCGTATAAAGCCAAGGGTATTAAAAACAAGTAAAGAGAATTAGGCTAGAACTGTATTGCAGATCTAGTAAATCGTGAACGGCTTAAAAGGGGTTATCCAAAGTACAGGCTAGTTCAGTATGTCTACAGTGCCGAGTTTCCATTCAAAATTTTGACGCCAACCTTTGATACGAAGCTTGCGTAGATAATAGTTTAGCTGCGGGCTTTGCAAGCGCAGCTTTTGCAAGGCGTTACGTTCAAACAGTAGCAGGGTGCAGCCTTGTGAGGAGCTCACAGGCCCAGAAATGTCTTCGTCGAAAGGGCGCGCGCCATAGTCCTCATTTTCATACATTGAATGGCCATTGAATTTCGCAGAACCTGTGCTTAGCAGGCACCAATGGGTGTCAGTTAGTTCAAAACTATCCCCAGGCTCTAGAATTCTGGCTTGCCCAATCTGACTTAGCTTTCCTATCACCGTCGATGTCATGTTGGTGAATTGTGATTGCTTTGCTATTGCTGGGCGCAGAGACCATTGGCTTAACAGTTTTTCTTGAAATCCTTCAGCTAATATAAAGGATTTGAATGTTTCTTCTGAAAACACACAGAGGGTTACCGGGGTGCGTGCCACTACGCTGGCATTGCGAGTTCCTTTGCCTGTAATTACCGCCATCTCGCCAAGAATGTCACCGGCTTGAAGTTCTGCTTCTTTGTGCAGTTGGCTGCCGTCATGACGGACCACTTCACAGTAGCCGGTTAGAATGAGATATACATAGCCCCGAGTGGTAGCGTTTTGGACAAGAATGACATCGTCGCAGTTGTAGCGCCGGATTTCCTCTTCGGCTAATAAGCTGCGCATCCACCTATTGGGAAAGGGCCTACCCAACCATTCGGTGAGATAGTGATTGATTTGTGACGTATAGATGGCTGAATCGCCTTCCAATATTGTGTATCGCTTGCCCGATGTGGCTAGCGAGAATGTCGTGTTAAATTCATTGGTTAGCTCTTCTACGTGCACAAATACCACACGATCTGAGGCAGATTGAATTGCATCAGCTGGATCTCCATGGATGGCGCCCGCACCTCCGTCTGCCACCAGCAGGGCATAGCGATCACCGTACAAGCGTTCTAGATTTCGAATGGTACTTTTTCGGATAAGTCCACGATCGCCCATATCTCGAACAGCGGTCATGGAATGATTGTCGCCAACCACGCAGATCTGCCTCTCTATACCTTTGTTTACGGTAGAAAAGGTGGCGCCAATAGTTGGGATGCTATGGACTGTAACGTGAGGCTCAATTGTTAGGCCAAAATAATTGACGCATTCGCCAGGCCTGGCTTCAATGAGCTTAAAATGCTCTGCAACCGCGTCGACTGTCCAGCCAAGACCGCAGGCCAATTTTTCCATAGCCATGTAAAAAATTTCACGCGTCGTAATTAGATCGACCTTGTGAGGCATGAGCATCAGCGGGAACAGTGAGGAATGGTCATCGTGCAGATGCGTTAAAAAAACAGAGGCAACCTGATTTTTAGAAATGCCGCGGGCAAAAAGATGCTGATCCAAGAAGGGTATCGCATCAATCAGCATGTACTCGCCGTTATAGCAAAGCGCTAAACCAGTGCAGGCCTCAGTTGGGGTGAAGCCAGATGCGCCGCCGAGCACTTCAATGCCAAGTTTGACGAGACCGCCAGGGACGTAATCAGGTGCTACCGGGTAGGGGGGTTCAATAAGAGCGTCTTCATTAAGGTCAATGCGGCTGACCGCTTTGCCAGAGTCTATGTCGAAGACGTCAGAGTCAATGTGGATGATCGTTTGATCACCAAGCTTGGCGCTCCCGTTAACAAAAGGGTGCAGGTTAAAGAAGTCCTGAACGGGGATGACTTTACCGTAGCTATCTTTTAGGGCGAGTTCTTTACTGGCCGCCAGCCATTCTTCCTTGAGTTCAGTCTCGGTGCCCCATGTTTCCAGCTCCAGACGGGTAGGGCCAAACAGTGTTATTTGCAAAAGTCTCAGTGCGTGGCTTATGTCAGCGGATTCGCCGACGATATTGAGTTTTCGGCCATTTTCTAAGCCATTGGCTACAAACAAGAAGAAATAGAGCGGAAATTCAAGACTGTTTGTGAGCGAGCCACCCTTTTCTTTGATATCGGGCAGAACCAGTGTGTCGAAGTTGCTAATCCCATGCAGAAGTAAGCCCTTAAGAACTTCAGGCGGCTGGCCGATCAGAATAATGCCGTTGTCATCTTCGAATAGTCTGCTTCCGAGACACGGCTCAATGATGGTGGTGTTACCAGCGAAAGCGCTGGCTGGGAAATTCGGGTGTATGATAGCCATCTAAAACCAAGTCTTATATTTTTGTATTGCTCAGGGCTTTGGCAAATTCGTGGGTCCAGACTACAGCTTGATCTCACGGAGTGGAAGCGAAAAAAAGGGTAACTGCCGGGTTTAATTCGCGCTCTGCGTCACGCCTAAAGGCGTGTTTTTAAAAGTATAATTTTCGTTTTATCAATGACTTGCTGATTAAAACTAATGTCAATGCCAGTTTTTTAGTTGGTCTACAGTTTTCTTCCCATTCCGTGAAATTCGTCATTTGGGCGAATCGCAGCCATATTGGCTACTCGATTGGAAAGGGCAAATAACGCGGCAATTGCGCCGATGTCCCATATCTCATCAATGCTGAAGCCCTGATTGATAAGGTGTCTGTGGTCCTCTTCATTAACCAGTTCTGCGTCTCTGGAGACTTTTATCGCGTAGTCCAGCATATGCCTTTGTCGTTGGCTGATGTCTGCTTTTCGGTAATTTGTGGCGAGTTGGTCAGAAAGTAGTGGGTTCTTGGCTCGAATGCGCAGGATCGCGCCGTGGGCGACCACACAGTAAAGGCACTGATTTAGACCGGATGTGGCCACCACAATCATTTCTCGCTCGGCTTTGGAAAGGCCTTCGTCTTTTTCCATTAAGGCATCGTGGTACGCAAAGAAAGCCCGAAACTCGTGCTCTCGGTGAGCTAAGGCCAAGAAAATGTTGGGAACAAAGCCGGCTTTTTCCTGCACGGCAAGAATGCGTTCTCGAATATCGTTAGGCAGGTCGTTAATCTCTGGAACGGGGAACTGGCTTAATTTCTCGTTATTCGTCTTTTCCATACCTATTCTCTGCTGTGGCTGTGATTGAATTCGGCGCGAGTGCCTCTGAGTTTTCTGAGCCCTGTGTCTGTTCTAGACCCTCTATAAGGGCGGGTCAGGATGGCGCTTAATAGTCCGGTTTTTACCCGGTGCATTTAGCAAAGCATCTTGGCTAATGGGTAAGTCCGAGCTGCTTATCCCGGCGCCGCTGATAGCGGCTCGTTTGGCCTATACTTGTTGGGCGCGCTGTTGCAATAAAAATTGATAAATCTTATTTAATTTCAACTGGTTCCCTCGGCTTATTAATGCTTTCTAATCTCTGTCGATTCGTATAGCTGCATATCGGGGCCGACAGTCGCCAGCAGGGCAATAGCAGCAACGAAATCACTAGACTCCTGAACTTGAAAATGTCTTTCCAAATCTTCCATGGTTTCCCAGCGCTCTACAAACAGTAAGCGGTTGGGGTTTTCTGCATCGATTGTGACTTCGTGGCTTAAGCAGCCTGGTTCTGCGCGCGACCTGCTAACATGGGCCTGGCTATGACGAAGGGCTTCGATCTGCGAATCTTCTCTGACTGTGACACTTCCTATGATTAAAATCATTTTTAACTATTCGCTGTAAGTTATTGGTTTATTTGCTTAAAACTCTATTCACCATGGGTTCAAATTCCGCCAATGTCATTGCCTGGTAGTCATGGTCGAACGACAGCATATCGTATTTTTCGATGAATTCCAGTGCATGATCATAGTGGGGGCTGCTCTTAAGTTTGTCCCGCGCATTTTTGTTTTCACCAATGTGCTCGAAGTAGTAAAAGCCTTGAAAAACTGGATGCTGCTCAAGCATCCAGTGATTGGCCTTGCTCACAAAAGGTTTGAGGATGGCAGCGGCAACAGCGCCGTGATTGTATGTGCCCAATGTGTCTCCTATGTCATGGAGCAGGGCGCAAACCACATATTCCTCATCTTTGCCATCGTGGTGGGCTCGCGTGGCGGTCTGGAGGCAGTGTTGTAAGCGATCAACATTGAAGCCGCCGAAGTCTCCGTCGAGCAGGCGCAAATGATCTAGTACGCGAGCCGGCAGGCCTTTAGCAAAGGCGTTGTAGCTTTCGATTACGGCATCGATATCTTGTTTTGTGCACTCGTCAAAGCGGGTGAAGGTGGCTTGTTTGTTCATAGCTTTCCTTTATAGTGATTTGGAAGTAGTGCCTGTCCAAAAGCGAAGTATTTTCGATAATCGATTATGCTCGTATTGTACAAGAAAATATCGCTCAATCACGCCTTTCACGTTGAGCTCGTTATTTAGTAAGGTTTCGCTTCGTGGCGGCGTTAGTTTAGCAACGCTAACACGCTAAAAGGGGCCAGCATTTTGAGACTGTAGCTTTACAGCCTTGGCTTGCTTCGCGTGTTTTGATTTGTTTGCCAGCACCTTGGTTTGTTGTGGCCGGCTGAAAGTCGCCCGTGTGATTAATTGCTTAGGCCGTGGTTTCACTCTTTTTTTAAATTTAATTTATTTAATAACAACAGTATAGAGAAGCTATTTAATGTTTTACTTAACTCATCTATTTGATGAGTTAATGGCCATTAATTACCGACAGTCTTAACGTTGTGCGCTTTCCTTTTACTGATACGGCACTTTAAAGAGGTGCCTACTTAATTTGGTTTATAGCGCTCGCAAGTGATAAAAAACTAAATCAGAGCAACTACAGCTGGTGGATAAAAATGGTGGATAAAGAGTTGAACATAAACCTTAGTGCCAAAGTAATAGTGGTCACCGGTGCCAATAGCGGAATTGGTTTTGAGGCCTGTAAGTATTTCGCCAGCTCAGGGGCATCTCTTGCCATGGTTTGTCGAAGCGAGGAAAAAGGGAAATCTGCCCTGGAAAGTATAAAGGCCTTATCCGGCAACAATTCAATCAGGCTCTTTATCGCCGATTTTAGCTCACTTAAGAGCGTGGCCAGAGCCGCCAAAGAGCTGCTGGAAGCTTATCCATCTATCGATGTGCTTTGCAATAACGCCGGCGGCTCCAACGGCGAGCGAGTAGTTACGAGTGAAGGTTTTGAAACTACCCTAGTCGTCAATCATTTGAGCGGTTTCTTGCTTACCAAATTGCTAATGCCTGCAATTCTTGAAGCTGCAAAAGGCGAGCCCGCAAGGGTGGTTTTTACAAGTTCGCTGGGGCATAAGAACAGCCCAATAGACTTTGACGACCTCAACCTAGAGAAAGCCTATGGCTCTATCAAAGCCTATGGCCGATCGAAATTGATGAATCTATTAACGGCTCGCTCGCTAGACCAGAAGCACCGAGCGCATAACGTGATTGTTAGTTCCTTTCATCCCGGCGCTGTGAGGACCGCGATTTGGGGTAAAGGCGGAAGGCTCGCCAAAGTGATCGGATTCGTGATTTACCCTTTTATGTGGAATATTGAAAAAGGCACAGACACTTTTATTTGGCTGGCAAGCTCCAATGATGAAGCAGTGCTAAGGGCGAACGGCAAGTACTTCTTCGACCGCCAGTCCCCTAAGATCGCTGATTTCGCCACCGATGCAGCAGCTGATCAGTTATGGGAAAAAAGCGAAGAATTGGTGTCGCCTTGGCTAGTTGGCTGAGGGAAAGTAACTGATTCTATTGTATTAAAAGCTGACTGAAAGACCTTTGCTTGATCGCAGGTCCAGTTCATGGTGCTTAACAACGGTGACTGGGTGCAGCGCCGTGAGGCCGACCCGGATAGCCGAAGTGTTATGAAAGTTGATCGAGGAAAAGGTAAGCAGCTATGAGTCAGAAG
>JBLHVT010000047.1:0-24944 GCA_047628735.1 Glaciecola sp. | reverse complement strand
GACCGGCGAAATCTATATAACTAGAGCCAACTATCGTGTGCGTTTTCCAGCTAGCTTTCAACTTATAGCGGCAATGAACCCTTGCCCATGCGGCTACTCTGGGGATGCAAAAAGAAAGTGTCGATGCGCTCCCGAGGTTATTGACAGATATCTAGCTAAGTTATCGGGGCCGCTTTTAGACCGCTTTGATCTGATTGTTGAATTGCCAGGTCTAAGCCAAACAGAGCTTCTGCTGCAGCCGTCTTTGCATCGAAACCCCAAAGCCGAGCTAAAAGAAATTACTAAGACTCAAGTGCTACAGGTTCAGCGCAATAAGGTGTTAAACAGCCGCATCAAGACAGCGGATCTACCCAGAATTTGCGCGCTCAGCAAAGATCAGAAACTTAAGCTCGCGGGCCAACTTGATGTCTTAGGAGTTTCTTCCCGGGCGACTCACAGGATTATTAAGGTTGCACGCACGATTGCTGATTTAGAGGGCAGCGAGAAAATAGAGGATATACATCTGAACAAGGCTCTCATGCTGCGCCGAAGCAGGTTAGTTAATCAGCTTATCCATTAAATTGGCCATGTTATTAAGCGCATAAAATTCGCTCAATATGTAAGCTCGTTAAATTAGCCCATCAAGATAGGCAAATGAGATGGCTCATCGACCTAGCCGGTTGAATTAGTCCGTTGAGCTGACAGGATCGGGTACCAAAGATTTTTCTAACCTTGCCAAGCTAGTCTCCAACTCATCTATACGCCGCTCAGCTCGGTGCAGGGCATCAGCTTGGGCATCAAACTCTTCCCGGCTCAAAATATCCATATCCGCTAAGGCCCGTTTCAGTGCCATATTTAGTTTTGACTTAGCGTCACTGCCGATCTCTTCTGCCATCGGCAACAGTGAGGCCATTCGCTGGCTAATTTCATCTAATAAATCATTTTTTTTCATAGCTCAAAGCTACCATGACGAGGGCTAAAGCTCACCAACCTTTTTAAAAGCGCCCCTATAGCGAATCGAATAAGTATCGAACACAGACAAGCGGCTACCGATAAATTCATAGAGCAAGTCTAATTAACAAAATGCTCACATATAGTGCATTAAGCGCGCTTTGGCACTATTTTTGTTCATTTTTAATCAAAAAATGGCAAAACCGGTGATTTAAATGCCGCAATAGTACGGGAATATCGACTTTGCATCGACAAAGCTTATCTGGCACGCCCCGTGCATAGATCACAACAAGTTGTATTAATTCGAACGGGAAAACCGCTACAAACAACTAAGGAGCGATGAAATGAAGTTAGTCACGGCTATTATCAAGCCATTTAAATTGGACGACGTGCGCGAAGCGCTGTCAGAAATTGGGGTGCAGGGAATCACAGTAACTGAGGTTAAAGGGTTTGGCCGGCAAAAAGGTCACACTGAACTTTATCGCGGTGCTGAATACGTTGTTGATTTTCTACCGAAAGTAAAACTGGAAGTAGCAATTGGAGCTAGCCTGCTTGATCAAACATTAGAAGCAATAACCAAAGCTGCTAACACTGGCAAAATTGGCGATGGCAAGATTTTCGTAACCGACCTTACTCAGATCATCCGTATTCGTACCGGTGAAACTGGTGAAGAAGCGGTATAAGCAAACAAGCTAAGTAAACCAATAGTCTAATTAAAAGTGGTCTTACATGTAGATCACCCGGAGGAACAAGGTGGAAAACCAAATACTTGAATTGCAATATGCAATGGATACATTTTACTTCTTGGTTTGTGGCGCGCTGGTCATGTGGATGGCCGCTGGGTTCGCAATGCTTGAAGCAGGTCTAGTTAGATCTAAAAATACGACAGAAATTTTAACTAAAAACGTCGCGCTGTTTGCGATCTCATGCATCATGTATTTAGTTTGCGGCTACATGATTATGTATGACGGCGCTTTTATGCTTTCAGGAATCGCCGGCGGAGATACCATCGTAGCCGACGCTCTCGCAGCATCAGCTGAGGAAGGTTTTGACGGTGGAGCAGTTTACGCCGGGGCATCTGATTTCTTTTTCCAAGTTGTTTTCGTTGCGACAGCGATGTCTATCGTTTCCGGTGCAGTAGCGGAACGAATGAAGCTTTGGTCATTTCTAGTCTTCGCAGTATTCATGACAGGCTTCATCTATCCAATGGAAGGTTCATGGACATGGAATGGCGCTGATGTTTTTGGTCTCTACAATTTAGGCGAGCTAGGCTTTTCAGATTTCGCAGGATCGGGAATCGTCCATATGGCTGGCGCGGCTGCAGCATTGTCGGGTGTTCTGCTTTTAGGCTCACGTAAAGGCAAATATGCAGCAGACGGCTCGGTAAAAGCGATTCCAGGTGCAAACCTTCCGCTAGCTACACTAGGTACATTCATTCTTTGGATGGGCTGGTTTGGTTTCAACGGAGGTTCAGTTTTGAAGCTAGGCGATATTGCCAGCTCAAACTCTGTTGCAATGGTATTTCTTAACACCAACGCTGCCGCTGCCGGTGGTCTAGTCGCCGCATTGATATTAGCCCGCATTTTGTTTGGCAAAGCTGATTTGACGATGGCTCTTAACGGAGCGCTTGCTGGCCTGGTTGCTATTACCGCCGAGCCTTCAACTCCAACGCCAGCACTGGCAACGCTTTTCGGTGCATTCGGTGGCGTACTGGTTGTGTTCAGTATCCTCGCACTTGACAAGCTGAAGATTGATGATCCGGTTGGTGCAATCTCCGTACACGGCAGCTGTGGTCTTCTTGGTCTACTGCTTGTTCCACTTACTAATGACGGTGTTAGCTTTTCTGGCCAGATCATTGGCGCAATCACAATATTTGGCTGGGTGTTCGTCACCAGCGGAATCGTTTGGTTTGCTCTGAAAGCAATTATGGGAATCCGTGTGACCGAAGAGGAAGAGGCTGAAGGCGTTGATCTCTCTGAATGTGGAATGGAAGCCTATCCGGAATTTGCCACTGCTAAGTAATTAAATAGGCGTCGGAGTGATTACTCCGACGCCATAGGTTTAATTAATTAAATATCTTTTTACGACATGATTACGTTTAGGCACCTTTGCTTTCAAAGGTGCCTTTTTTTTGCCTGCCGAGCTTTGCAGTTCCTGCTGTCATTTCCGTGAACTTACAATACGACGACTTATATAAACCTATAGGTGGAAATATGTGCCGGAGAAGTAGTTTTGATACCTATGCCTATACCTATACCTATACCTATACCTATACCCCTCTTCGTTTACTTTTTCGTCTGCCTCTGCTCATTGATCAGTTTCCCCCATGTTTTTACTTTCCTCTACGTCATTTTTGGTGACGCTCGGCTATTCGCCCATGAAGAAGGAGCCAAGCACTGCATATAACCAAACCGTCTATAAAAACGGTTAAATAATTCTGCAGAATCTGATTATTGGACTAATACAAAAAGTTAAATTTGTAGTCGTATGGTTTAAGTAAAACGGCAGAGGGTCTAAAAATGCAAGCAAAGAAGGAAGTCGAGCCTGAACAAGAACAGCCTTATGCGGTCATCAACGACGAACCAGCTGAAAGTTGGAAGATCGCATGTCCCATGAAAATCAGAGATAAAGTGCAAGAAGATATTGCCCGCTTTCGAAGTAAGGGTCGTGCTATTAGCGAAATAGATTCTGATGTGACAGGAGGTCCACCAGGAAAGCTTGAAAGCCCGCACTATCTAGTTCTAGCTATGAGCTGGTCACCTAGCTCATTAGCAAGAGACTTTCAGTAATGTGACTAATCTCACATGCGGTGCTAGCTAGAATGGCTACGCGTAAGGAGAAAAATAGTACCAAACCAACTAATAGTGTCAGCAGGTTTGTCGATATAAAAACTGTCGAGCCACTCATCGGCATGTTCGTGTACGAGCTTGATTGCGTTTTGGGAAAAAGGCCCTTTATCCTGATATTGATCAGTGCGTTATTAGAATTGTGAACTGGCATCACGAACGCAGTGATAGGCAGGGTTTTCCAAAGGGTCTTCGAGGACAACAAGTTCCGGCCTTGGCGCGATTTGCAAGCTTAACGTACTGCTTTGAGCGCATTTTAGAATTGCTGTCCGCAGACCGAAACATTTCTCTGGGCAAAGCTATCGCCAGCCTTTACCGGTAGCGAGATTTGAAATTTCCTGAGCAACTGGTTGTGGAATGTATTCATCTTCTAGGTATGTATCCTATTGGGACACTGTTGAATTAAATACCGGTGAGATAGCAATTGTATAAGAGCAACACGAAGACGAAAAATTGAGCCCAAATATCGCAATGCTCACCTGCGATTTACAGATAAAATTGAGAAGTCTAAGGTTATTCAGTTGGGTGCTATAGGTGAGAGCCGAGCTGTATTATCGTCACTAGGGCGGTGCATAAAGAAGTTAAAGCTGGGGATTATCGTTTCAATTTTATGGGTAGATGGCTGAATTTTGCGACTTTTGGGCTTAGATTTTAGCTTAGGTTTTAGCTCAGCTTTTAAAACCGCTTTAAACGGTTTCCGAAAATAGCTGTTAGAACAGCCTGCAAATTGCCAACTCTGCCGTTTCGCCAAAGGCCATTGTTTGACCAAGCTAAAGCTACCTAAATATCCCCAAACCGATATTGTAAAATTGCCAATGCAGCAATAGGAGCAGTTTCAGTTCGCATGACCCTTTGCCCCATGGTGACTTCAACAAAGCTCGATTTCTTTGACAGCTTTATCTCTTCAGGGCTGAATCCCCCTTCCGATCCAATCAGTAAATCACAGGAGTCACTGTACGGTAATTCTGCGAACCTAGTGCTTCCCTCGGGTGTCAGAATTAGTTTTAGACTGGATTGTGCTGACTCAAGCCATTGTGCAACTGCCGTTGGCTGGTGTACAAAAGGGGGCGTTAAGCGGCCACTTTGCTCAGCTGCACTTATCGCAATTTTGCGCCAGTGGTCTATTTTTTTGCCGGCCCTATCTGCCTGCTTAAATTTCACTTCACTGTATTGGGTATACAGCGGTGTAATAGAGGCGACTCCGAGCTCGGTTGATTTTTGAATTGCCAAATCCATCCGATCTCCTCTAGATAAACCTAGGCCTAGGTGAACAGACAGTTTGGCCAAACATGCCGGTCGCTGATTTTCGCCTATAATTATCGAGGTATGTTTACGGTCAGACTTATCAATTGAGGCTAAGTACTCGCCGTCTATAGCGTTAAAAGGGCGTAAAAAATCGCCCGATTTTAAGCGCAGTACTTGTGAGAGATAGTGAGAGATTTCCGGCGTTAAAGTGATTAAATCGCCGCTTTGCAGAGTTAAATCCAAATATACGCGCGGTTGCCGCATGGTATTTTGCTCTAGCGTCTGTCAGACAGGTTGAGATTATTCCAAATTTCGCTGACGTTGTTAGCAAGATTCATCGAGTAGAAGTGTAAACCAGGCGCACCTCCCTGCAGCAGCGTTTCACAAAGTTCGGTGACCACATCAATACCAAAGTCTTTTAAGCCTTCACTGTCATCATTAAATGCATCCAGCCTGTGGCGTAGCCATTGGGGAATCTCCGCGCCACAGCCTTTGCTAAAACGTGTAAGGTTTGCATAGTTACTGATAGGCATGATGCCAGGCACAATCGGTATATCGACGCCTTGAGCTTGGCAATAATCGACAAACCTAAAATAAGCATCGGGATTGTAGAAATACTGAGTAATTGCAGAATTCGCGCCCGCCTCCACTTTTTCTTTGAAGAATTTTACATCATTAATATAGCTTGCAGACTCAGGGTGTATTTCAGGATAGCAGGCAACTTCTATATGAAATTGGTCTCCGGTTTTTTCACGAATGAAAGAAACCAACTCACTGGCATAGCGGTGATTCGAAGAAGAGCCCGCGCCAGAGGTCAAATCGCCTCTTAGCGCGACAATCCTATCCACACCTGCTGCCTTGTAGTCATTTAACAAGCTTAAGACTTCATCTTCATCGTCGCCACCAAAAGATAAGTGTGGCGCTACTGATGAGCCGGCCTTTTGATA
Organism: Glaciecola sp.; assembly: GCA_047628735.1. Lineage (GTDB taxonomy): Bacteria > Pseudomonadota > Gammaproteobacteria > Pseudomonadales > Pseudohongiellaceae > UBA9145. The sequence goes on along the minus strand of JBLHVT010000047.1, from coordinate 18,976 downwards.
CCGCAAGACAGACTTTCGGGTTCCCAGCCTGGTCGATCCGCCCGCGCCGTAAGTTACCGAAAAGAAGTCAGGCTTTAAGGCAGCTAACTTCTCGTGAACGGCATCCAACTTTTCCTCTCCTGTTGCCGTGCGAGGAGGGAAAAACTCAAAGCTAAACTTTTGAGTGGGGTGGGCTGATTTTCCTTGGGACATTTTAAGAGTCTTCTATTTAACGTATGTTTAACTTAATGGTGATCTAGTACTTGTAGCTGTCGCTTTTGAATGGACCTTCGAAAGGAACTTTAATATAGCCAGCTTGCGTAGTTGTAAGCTTGGTTAATACGCCACCAAAACCTGCAACCATCATCGCTGCTACTTCTTCATCTAGTTTCTTAGGCAGTACTTCAACATAAAGTGCAGCAATTTTTTCGTCACTAGGAAGGTCAGCGAATTTACGATCCCACACTAACATTTGGGCGAGTACTTGATTGGCGAAGGACCCGTCCATGATTCTTGAAGGGTGGCCCGTGGCATTACCAAGATTAATCAATCGACCTTCAGAAAGTAAAATCAGGTAATCGTCTTGATTTTCTTCACCATCGCGATAGATCTTGTGAACCTGAGGCTTAACTTCTTCCCAGTTCCAGTTGTCGCGCATGTACTGAGTATCGATTTCGTTGTCGAAGTGACCGATGTTACAAACCACTGCGCCTTTTTTAATCGCTGCAAGCATGAACTTATCACAAACATTTATGTTGCCAGTTGTGGTGACAATTAAGTCAGTTTTACCAAGCAATAGTTTATCGATACCTTCGGCGCTGGCAGTATTAATGCCATCGATGTAAGGCGACACAATTTCAAATCCATCCATACAGGCTTGCATAGCGCAGATTGGGTCAATCTCGGATATTCTAACAATCATGCCTTCCTGGCGAAGACTTTGAGCAGAGCCCTTGCCAACATCGCCGTAGCCAACTACAAGTGCTTGCTTACCAGATAACAGCATGTCGGTGCCGCGCTTGATGCCGTCGTTTAAACTGTGGCGACAACCATATTTGTTATCGTTTTTAGCTTTAGTGACAGAGTCATTGACGTTGATCGCGGGGACTTTAAGTGAACCTTCTTCCAGCATTTCTAACAGGCGGTGAACGCCAGTAGTAGTTTCTTCAGTAATACCGTGGATGTTATCTAGCAACGCTGGGTACTTTTGGTGAACCATAGCGGTTAGATCGCCACCATCGTCCAAGATCATGTTGACACCCCAAGGCTCGCCATCTTTAAGAATGGTTTGCTCTATGCACCACTCGCTTTCATCTTCTGTCTGGCCTTTCCATGCGTAAACCGCAATGCCCTCGGCCGCGATGCATGCTGCGGCATGGTCTTGAGTTGAGAAAATATTGCACGATGACCATCTCACTTCCGCGCCAAGCGCTACTAGTGTTTCAATAAGCACGGCGGTTTGAATTGTCATGTGAATACAGCCAAGAATCTTTGCTCCAGCTAGAGGCTGATCCGTTGCGTATTTTTTTCGCAGTGTCATTAGTGCAGGCATTTCTGCTTCGGCTAATGTTATTTCCCTGCGGCCGAAAGCAGCGAGGCTGATGTCGGCTACTTTATAATCTTCTAAACTTGCTTGATCTTTCTTGATAGCTAAATCGTTCATGGTTTTGCTCCGAAATTAATTTTGTTTGTTGTTTACTGGTTTGTTGCTTACTTAAAGGCCCGCGTCTGATTTTAAGGCGTCGGCTCTGTCCGTTTTTTCCCAGCTGAGATCAAGATCTTCTCTGCCGAAATGGCCATAAGCCGCCGTTGCGCGATAAATAGGTTTGATAAGATCTAGCATTTCTATCAGACCGCGAGGTCTGAGTTCAAAATGCTCTCGAATAAGGGTCACAATCTTGCTGTTGCTGATTTTTCCAGTACCAAAAGTTTCTACACTAATTGATGTGGGCTCTGCGACACCAATGGCATAAGAAAGCTGAATTTCGCAGCGATCGGCAATGCCGGCAGCGACGATGTTTTTGGCGACATAGCGTGCCACGTAAGCTGCTGATCGATCGACTTTGGATGGATCTTTGCCAGAGAAGGCTCCACCGCCATGTCTGGCCATGCCACCGTAAGTATCTACAATAATTTTGCGTCCGGTTAGACCGCAGTCTCCGTGAGGTCCACCAATAACAAATCGGCCGGTAGGATTAATGAAGAATTTGGTATTACCATCTATCCATTCTTCCGGCAGCACTGGCTTTATGATTTCTTCCATCACTGCTTCTTTTAAATCTTTTAGGCTGACTTCTTCTTTGTGCTGAGTTGATAAGACAACCGCATCAATAGCGATTGGCTTGCCCTGTTCATAGCGAAAAGTAATCTGGCTTTTTGCATCCGGCTGCAGCCAAGGCAAGGTGCCATTTTTACGAACCTCTGCCTGGCGCTTCACCAGACGATGAGAATAAGTAATAGGTGCAGGCATTAAGACATCGGTCTCATTGGTTGCAAAGCCAAACATTAGGCCTTGATCGCCAGCGCCCTGTTCGTGGTCGTCAGAGTGGTCAACGCCCATGGCAATGTCTGCGGACTGCTGGCCGATGGCATTAAGAACCGAGCAGGTGTTGCTGTCGAAACCGCTTTCTGAATTGTTATAGCCTATTTCGTTAACCACCTGTCGCACGATTTTTTCAACATCGACGTAGGCGTCTGTAGTTATCTCACCGGCTACTAACACCATGCCGGTTTTAACCATCGTCTCGCAGGCGACGCGTGCGGCTTTGTCTTCGGTAAGCAAGGCATCAAGAATCGCATCTGATATTTGGTCAGCCATTTTATCTGGGTGACCTTCGGATACAGACTCTGAAGTGAAAAGAGAAGTTTCTGACATAGATTTATCCTTTTTATACGCTTAAATTATTTACACGCTTAGTTGTCAACCAGTGTTCCTTTTCTGAACACACGAATTTGAATTTGAAAACCATTTCTTAACCCTAAGAAGGCGCTCTCGCCTTCGGTCAAGCCGGCTCGATTAGCCCAAGTGACTAAATCGCTACCGTCGAACCCCAACCAAAGGTCACCGCATGACTTGCGTACCCAATCTTGATCATGTGTCGATAAATCGGCTATTAATAAGTAGCCATCACAATTGAGCAGTTTTGAGCAATCAACAAAGGTTTCTGCCGGCGAGGGAATGTGGTGCAGGACCATGTCAAATAGAATAAGGTCGTACTTGGATTTGAGACTTTTAGCGAGGGCGGTGTTACCCAAAATTAAGCTAACGCTGTCCACATTGTTATTGTTAAGAGTCTGCCGTGATCGCTCCAACATATCGGCCGAATTATCTAGTCCGGTTAGGTTCTGGTATTTTTGAGCAAGTTCTAAAAGGAAAAGACCTTCTCCCGGCCCTACTTCCATCACGTTGGCGTCATGGCCCAAGCCTATGCTATCAATTACGTCATGCAGCGAACCGGCATAATCATCGTGCTTAACAATCAAACCTTGCTGCTCACGAAATTTATCAGCATTTTTATTGAAAAAGTCTACTGACAGCTGAGAGCGTTCCAGCTGAATTTGATGAACCCTGACTAGTTGATCGGACACCAATTCAGTTTTATCCATGTCCTCATAGGCGCCTTTCTTAATTTCTTTAAAGACGTCTTCTTCGGCGATGAAGGCACGGCGGTAAAAAATCGAATTGCCCTCTCGACGAGTAGAGACAAGATTGGCATTGGCCAGAATCTTTAAATGGTGGCTTAGAGCGGATTGGCGCGTATCGAGAATTTTACAAAGCTCCAAAACCCCAAAAGACTCATTCTTCAATAATCTCAAAATTTGCAGGCGTAAACCGTCGGCTAGAGCTTTGTACAGAGGAAGAGATTGCTCAACTTCGCAATGATCATGCTGCAGCGCCGGGTGTTTGCTAATTGGGTTAACGGAGGCCGTACTTGCCAATGTTTTTCGCTCATAGATCAATAAGGAGGAGGACTTTATCAGTTTGAGGGGCTCTTTTCAAATCTATATCAATATATATTGATATAGATTCAAGGCTGTTTAACATTGCTTAAAATAACGCTGAACTTGTATCGCCATGCACGAAAATAGTGCGTATCGCGCTAATGCAATGCGGGATAGCAAGATAGGTACAACAGGACAACAGCTTGGCGTTGATATTGCTTGGTTATTAGCTTAAGGGAAAGCAGGTCAGAGAAAAGGAGAAACGGCGTATTTCTTAGCGACTATGCTGCGTTGCTAATAATGAGCGGTGTGAATAGCTGGAAGTCTTAAGTATTAACTTTAGATCAAAACTTTAGATCAAAACGTTAGGCCTTAAGTACAGGCCTTAAGTACAGGTAGCATATTCGTCCTAGGTGCGGGAAAATACGTCGCCTTAAGCCGATCAGAATGTAAGACCGACGTCTTAGCAAGCCTAGTTTGAGACGGTTTGCCCAAATGACATTAAATCAGGAGAGATAACACAATGGCAGACAACGCTGTGTCTAGAAAACAATGTGCCAATGCCATCAGAGCATTGAGCATGGATGCCGTACAGAAGGCTAAAAGCGGGCACCCAGGCGCTCCTATGGGCATGGCGGACATCGCTGAGGTATTGTGGAATGACTACTACCAACATAGCCCTTCTAATCCTCAGTGGTTTAATAGAGATAGATTTGTGCTGTCCAACGGGCACGGCTCGATGCTGATGTACTCTTTATTACATCTGTCCGGATACGATCTCTCAATCGAAGATATTCAGCAGTTTCGTCAATTTGACTCTAAGACCCCGGGTCATCCGGAATATGGCTATACCCCAGGGGTAGAAACCACAACAGGCCCGCTAGGTCAGGGTCTTGCAAATGGGGTTGGTATGGCCGTTGCCGAAAAGACCCTTGCCGCTCAATTTAATAGGAAAGGTCACGAGCTTGTTGACCATTTTACCTACGTTTTCGCGGGAGATGGCTGCCTAATGGAAGGTATTTCTCATGAAGTTTGCTCGCTGGCGGGAACCTTGAAGCTGGGTAAGCTGGTCGTTTTTTACGACGATAACGGTATTTCAATTGATGGTGAGGTCGATGAGTGGTTTTCTGACGACACCAGCAAACGCTTCGAAGCCTATGGCTGGCAGGTATTGAATGTTGACGGCCACGACCCTAAGCGACTTAAACAGGCTATTGAAGCCGCTCAAACCGAATCTTCTAAACCGAGCATAATTTGCTGCAAGACAATCATTGGTTTTGGCTCACCCGGAAAGGAAGGCACCGCAGCAACTCACGGCGCACCGCTTGGGGATGAGGAAGTGGCGGCAACGCGAATTAACCTTGATTGGCCACATGGCCCGTTTGTTGTGCCAGAAGATATTAAGCAAGCTTGGGATGCGACCGAAAAAGGATTCGCGGCTGAAACAGCTTGGAAAGAAAAACTGGTCAGGTATGAAGAAGAGTATCCAGAACTTGCAATGGAACTTGTAAGGCGTTTTAAAGGACAGTTGCCTGGCTATTTTAGAGAAAAAGCCGACGAATTCATTGCTAACTGCCAAGCCTCTAACGACAATATCTCAAGTCGTAAGGCATCTCAAAACAGTATAGAAGCCTATGCTTCATTACTGCCAGAACTTATCGGCGGTAGTGCAGATTTAACCGGGTCTAACTTAACCAATTGGTCAGGGTCTAGGCCTATCACCCAGCAGGCTGATGGCAATTATATTTACTATGGCGTACGCGAGTTTGGTATGACAGCGATTGCGTCCGGTATAGCATTGCACGGAGGGTTTATTCCCTACACGGCAACTTTCCTAATCTTTATGGAATACGCCCGCAATGCAGTACGAATGGCTGCACTTATGGGTCAGCAAAGTATTTTTGTCTACACCCATGACTCTGTTGGCCAAGGTGAAGATGGGCCTACCCATCAACCAATAGAGCAATTGGCAAACCTTCGCAGCACTCCAAACATGTCAGTTTGGCGTCCCTGTGACAACGTTGAATCTGCGGTCGCCTGGAAAGCTAGCATAGAAAATCACAGCGGCCCGACAGCATTAGTCTTTTCTCGGCAGAACTTAGCTCATCAAGCCAGAAGTGCGGATCAATTAAGCAAGATTGCTCGCGGCGGCTATATCCTCAAAGACTGCTCTGGTGACCCGGCCGTTATTATTATTGCGACTGGGTCAGAAGTTGAGATTTGCCGCCTAGCCGTTGAGACACTTAATGAGCAGGGAGTCGCTGCAAGGCTGGTTTCTATGCCAAGCGTCGATCACTTTGAGAAGCAAGATAGTGAATACCAAGAATCAGTTCTTCCCAACTCCGTTCGAGCTCGCTTGGCGGTGGAAGCTGCAGGCGTTGACTATTGGCGCAAATTTGTTGGCTTGGATGGTGATGTTGTTGGTATGAAAAGCTTCGGAGAATCAGCACCCGGGGCTGTGCTTATGGAACACTTTGGTTTCTCTGCCGAAAACGTGATCGCTAAAGCCAAAGATTTGCTATAGCGCCTCAATTTTTTACTACTAGGAACTGCTATGGCATTTAGGATAGCCATCAATGGGTACGGTCGAATCGGGCGCTGCGTTTTGCGCGCGCTTTATGAGTCAAATAATTATTTGGATCTGCGAATAGTCGCGCTAAACGATATTGCTGACCCAAAGACGCTTGCTCATTTGACTCGCTACGACAGTACTCATGGCCGATTTCTTGGCAAAGTCGAAGTAAACGGCGATGCACTTGATATTGATGGCGACCAAATAAAGCTTTACCGCTCGGCCGATATTTTAGGCCTCCCCTGGTTAGAGCAAGAAGTAGACCTGGTTTTAGAATGCAGTGGCGTGTTTACCGATCGTAGTACCGCTGAGAAACACCTTTCTCAAGGCGCAAAAAAAATGCTTTTTTCTCAGCCAGCTGAAAACGATGTCGATGCCACTATCATTTACGGCATAAACCACGAGTCATTGACTGCCAAAGACACGGTGGTATCCAATGCATCGTGCACAACTAACTGTATTGTACCGGTGCTAAAAGTACTGGACGATAACTTTGGTATCGACTCTGGTGCGATCACTACAATACATTCGGCGATGAATGATCAGCCGGTAATTGATAGTTATCATGACAAGGATTTACGCAAGACTCGCGGTGCGATGCAATCTATCATTCCTGTCGAGACTGCTTTGGCAAAGGGAATAGAGCGAATTCTGCCGAACCTTGCCGGTAAGCTAGAAGCTCAGGCTATTAGAGTGCCCACGGTAAACGTGTCGGCTATGGATCTGTCAATTAACGTCTCCAGAGATACCTCGATTGCTGAAGTTATAACGGCGATAAAAAATGCGAGTAAAGCGCTGCCGATCAATATTCTTGGGGTTACCGAAGAGCCGCTAGCCTCTTGTGATTTTAATCACGACCCAAGATCTGCAATTGTTGATCTAAATCAAACGAAGGTGATTAATCGTCGGCTGATCAAGCTATTGGTGTGGTTTGACAATGAATGGGCTTACGCAAATAGAATGTTAGATGTAGCTCAACATATGTGCAGGTTAGGCTAAACAGATTAGTTTTCACTTTAAAGTTAATACAAGCAACAGCAGAACAGGGCAAAGACAATGACATTCCTAAGAATGGAGCAGCTTGAATTAGATCGAAAAAGAGTACTGATTCGAGAAGATCTAAATGTGCCCATCAAGAATGGCAAAATAGTAAATGATAGTAGAATTCGTGCGGCTGTCCCCTCTATAAAAGCTGCGCTGCAAGCCGGTGCTCAAGTCATTGTCATGAGCCATTTAGGGCGACCTAGTGAAGGTTTGGCGATCTCTAAGCAAAGTGAATTCTCACTCGCCCCGGTAGCGGCGCATCTTCAGCGGTCGCTGAATTGTTCAGTGGCGTTGGTGGAGGACTATCTAGATTCTCCACTCAAAATAACCAGTGCTAAAGCAGAGATTGTTGTTCTAGAAAACGTGCGAGCTAACCTTGGCGAAAAGTCTAACAGTGATGAATTAGCAAAATACTACGCATCTTTATGCGACGTTTTTGTTATGGATGCCTTCGGAACTGCCCATAGAGCGCAGGCTAGCACTCATGGCGTGGCAAAGTTTGCGGCGACCGCATGTGCCGGCCCGCTTCTCGCAAAAGAACTAGACGCACTAGAGAAGTCGCTCAGAAATCCTGAGCGGCCGATGCTCGCGATTGTGGGTGGCGCCAAAGTATCCAGCAAATTAGAAGTGTTAAAAAGCTTAGCGCCAAAGGTCGATCAACTGATAGTCGGTGGTGGCATAGCAAATACCTTCTTAGCGGCTGGTGGTTTTAATATAGGAAAGTCATTGTATGAGCCCGATCTTGTCGAGGTCGCTGCCAAGTTAATGGAGCAAACGCAAATACCGTTGCCGATAGATGTTGTGTGCGCCAAAGAGTTTTCGGAGACGGCGAAGGCCACTATTAAAAATGTATCAGAAATTGTCGATGATGATTTGATCTTAGACATTGGGCCAGAGAGTTCTGCCGCCTTAAGCGAAATAATCAGTCACATGAAAACCATAATATGGAACGGGCCGGTTGGTGTGTTTGAGTTTCCGGCTTTTGCTAACGGCACTAAAGCAGTTGCGACAGCGGTCGCACACAATAAAGGTTTTTCGATCGCCGGTGGTGGCGAGACTGTTGCGGCGATTGATCAGTTCAAAGTCACAGATTCCATCTCTTATATATCAACCGGCGGTGGCGCATTTTTGGAGTATATGCAGGGTGATGAACTGCCTGCGGTGAAAATACTAAATGAACGAGGTCGTTAGCTTTTAGTTGGCTTTTAGCTAATTTTAAGTATCAAGATTCACTATGCAATTTATTAAATGATTTTTCAGATTATTTACTAGACAAGCAATTAGACGTTTAATTAGACATTTAATTAGACATTCAATTAGACATTCAATTTTGGAAGATTATTAGAGGATTAGTCATGGCACTTATTAGCTTAAGACAGTTACTTGATCATGCCGCAGAGCATCAATACGGCGTGCCTGCATTTAACGTGAACAATTTAGAGCAAGTTCAAGCGATTATGGAGGGTGCTAATCAGGTTAACAGTCCAGTAATTCTGCAAGCATCCGCTGGCGCCAGAAAGTATGCTGGTGCAAATTTTCTCAAGCATCTGATTCAGGCTGCTATCGAAGAATACCCACACGTGCCAATCGTTATGCATCAGGATCACGGCTTCTCACCTGCTATATGTCAGCGTTCAATTCAACTTGGCTTTTCATCGGTGATGATGGATGGCTCGCTAGGAGAGGACGGCAAGACTCCGGCTGACTTTGACTATAACGTTGATGTCACTAAGACAACGGTAGCAATGGCGCATGCCTGCGGCGTTTCTGTAGAAGGTGAAATCGGCTGCCTTGGGTCATTGGAAACAGGCATGGCCGGGGAAGAAGATGGGAGCGGTGCCGAGGGTGTACTTTCGATGTCTCAGCTTTTAACTGACCCGCAGGAGGCCTCTGATTTTGTGGCAGCAACTGGGGTAGACGCCTTAGCGATTGCAGTTGGCACAAGCCACGGCGCATACAAGTTTAGTCGCCCACCAACGGGCGATATTTTAGCGATACAGCGGATAAAAGAAATTCACGCCAAAATACCTAACACTCACCTAGTGATGCACGGCTCTTCTTCGGTGCCGCAGGAATGGCTGGAAGTGATTAATCAATTTGGTGGTGAAATCCCCGAGACCTATGGCGTGCCCGTCGAAGAAATTCAGGAAGGAATCAAGCACGGGGTTCGTAAGGTAAACATTGATACTGATCTAAGGCTCGCATCAACTGGCGCTGTGCGAAAATTTCTAGGTGAAAATAAATCAGAATTCGATCCGCGAAAATTCCTTATTGTATCGACTACAGCGATGAGAAATATTGTTATCGAGAGACTAGAATCTTTCGGCTGCGGGGGACAAACATCCAACATCAAGAAAATATATACCTTGGATGAGATGTCACAGCGCTATATTGACGGGTTATAAATTGCGGCTAACACTCGAATATAGGCTGTGAAATAGATGTTAAACAATAGTCGAGTCGAGTCGAATGTTTACACGCGCTGACGCGGCAGAAATTCGCCGCGGCCTTGGCGGACTAGACCTCACAAGCTCAAACGCTGAGCCGTTAAGTTCAGTGTTTGATGCTTATTTTAAATTTTACAAATTCGCGCCAAGTGTTATCGGGGCGCAGTCGAGTCATACCGCCGGCATTATTCATGCGGCAGGTTTTGATGTGCTTACTCAGTATTTTAAACCGACCGAAAAAAATAGTCGGGGTACTGTTGTTTTATTGCACGGTTATTTCGATCACGCCGGAATCTATCAGCATGTTATTAAACACTGTTTGGATCAGGGCTTAGGCGTTGTCATATTTGATATGCCAGGACATGGCCTGTCTAGCGGAGAAGTCGCAAGCATTGAATCGTTTGACGTGTACTGTAAGGTTTTATTGCGTTTGCTAGAGTCGATGCAAAATGCAGGGCTACCCGGTCCTTGGCACTTACTTGGTCAAAGCACTGGCGCGGCAGTAATGATAGATTGCTTGCTTAAAAACCTGTTCTCTAAGCAATTTCCGCTCACTAAATTTATCGCGCTAGCGCCCCTGCTGAGGCCCTACGCGTGGCAAACAAGTAGATTGCTGTTTTCTTTAAGCAGACTTTTCCTCTCTTCAACTAAGAGAAAGTTTTCTGAAAACAGCCATGACCGACAATTTCTAGATTTTTTAAACTTCGAAGATCCGCTGCAAAGTAGACGTTTAATGAGGGATTGGATTCTCGCTATGATGAAAAACCAGCAGCAGTTCGCGTTGGCGCAGATTAACCAAACACCCCTTCACATTATACAAGGCACCGCTGACACCACAGTTGATTGGCAATACAATTTAGAAAAATTTAAAACAAAGTTTCCAAATACCCTCATTGAGCAAATACCAGGGGCTCGCCACCATCTAGTTAATGAAAGCGAAGCCTATAGAGGTCAGGTATTTGCGGCTGTAGATAGAGCGCTTGGAATAATTTAGTTTTTGCCTAAAAAAGTACACGACAGCGAATAGTGCCCGAGACTTGGTTAAGCTTCTCAAGTGCAAGTTCACTGTACTTCTGGTCTATATCCATGACCACATAGCCTACTTCTGCGTTTGTTTGTAGAAACTGCGAACGGATATTGATTCCTGTCTCAGAAAACATGGAGTTGATTTCGGCTAGGACACCAGGCACATTCTTATGAATATGAAGTATGCGGTGGTTATCACAGTGGCCTGGTAAGGTGACTTCCGGGAAATTAACCGAGGTGACGCTTGATCCGTTATCGCTGTATTTTGCGAGCTTCTCACTTACCTCAACCCCGATATTTTCCTGCGCTTCCATGGTGCTGCCGCCAACGTGCGGCGTCAGAATACAGTTGTCGAATTCGCGCAGTTTGGAGACAAATTCTTCGTCATTGGATTTTGGCTCAACAGGGAAAACATCAATTGCAGCACCGGCTATCTTTTTATCTGCAAGTGCCGTTGCCAGCGCATCAATGTCCACCACCGTACCTCGCGATGCGTTGATAAGTATGGCCTCCGGGCGCATCCAAGCGATTTGCTTAGCCGCTATCATATTCTGTGTTTGGGGTGTTTCGGGTACGTGAAGACTGATCACGTCGCACTCGCTCATTAATTCTTCCAAAGAATCTAGCTGGGTGGCGTTTCCCAGTGGCAGTTTAGTCATTACATCGTATAAATACACTTTCATGCCCATGCCTTCAGCGAGGACGCTCAACTGAGAGCCAATATTGCCGTAGCCTATAATTCCAAGTTTTTTGCCACGGGTCTCAAATGAGCCTTTTGCCGCTTTTTGCCAGACTCCCTTGTGCAAAAGAGCATTTTTCTGTGGGATGCCCCGCAAAAGCAGTATAGATTGCCCGATGACTAGTTCGGCGACACTTCTAGTATTGGAAAAAGGCGCATTAAAGACCGGGATGCCCCGAATTAGTGCGGCATTGAGATCGACCTGATTAGTGCCAATACAAAAGCAGCCCACCGCGAGTAATTTATTAGCAGCTTGGAATATTTCTTCGGTTAGCTGGGTTCGAGATCTAATGCCAACAAAATGGACCCCGGCAATCTTTTGTTTAAGCTCTTCAATACCAAGAGAAGTCTTTATACTCTCCACGTTGGTATAGCCGGCTTTTTCCAGACTGCGAAGAGCGCTTTGGTGCACGCCTTCGAGAAGGAGTATCTTAATCTTATTTTTTTCAAAGGAGGTGGGGTTCATTATCATTGGGATATTATTCAGTGATTGAGTAGGTAAGTAGGTGATTAGTTGTTAATTATGTGGCTTTTTCTTGCCTAGTACGCAGGTCACTACAACATTAACAGTTAGGCGTATCCCTAATGCACTTGCCGCTGGTGAAGGCCTGCTCAAAACGCTGGCGCATGGTAACATATTCAAAGTCACCATTGGTTGATTCACGCTTTAAGGCAGGATTCTGGATGTCTAGAAGCTGCAGCAACCTACCCATTAATTGATCTGGAACGCGTTAACTATGAATTGCTCGGAAACGGAGCTGTTAGCCAAACTAACTGACATTGTAGGAGTCGACTGGGTTAAAACCAGTGAATCAGACAAGCAGAACTACGGTAAAGATTGGACTAAAGCCTTTGCGGCTGACCCAATCGCTATTGTGCTGCCAAAAACTGTAGAAGATGTCCAATCATTGGTTCTATTAGCCAACCAACAAGAATTTGCACTGGTGCCCTCTGGAGGCCGTACCGGGCTTAGCGGCGGGGCAGTAGCCATGAATCAAGAAGTCGTCGTGGCTTTTGATCGAATGAATCAAATACTGGACTATAGCGCCAGTGATAGACAGGTGGTGTGTCAGCCTGGGGTTATTACTGAACAACTTCAGCAGTATGCGCAGGATAAGGGCCTGCTCTATCCGGTTGATTTTTCTTCGTCTGGGTCTAGTCAAATTGGCGGCAACATTGCCACAAATGCTGGTGGTATTAAAGTAATACGCTATGGTATGACCAGAAATTGGGTGGATGGCTTAAAGGTTGTTACCGGTTCTGGTGAGCTTCTTGATCTAAATAAAGGTTTGGCAAAAAACGCCACCGGCTATGATTTTCGACACCTGTTTGTCGGTTCCGAAGGAACCTTAGGGTTTGTGGTTGAAGCTACAATCGGCCTGTGTAGCCAAGCAAAAGATCCGAGCGTCTTACTGTTGGGTGTGAATGATATGCAGTCGACCATGCCGGTTTTACAATTATTTAGAGACAAACTCAGTCTCACAGCCTTTGAATTTTTCTCCAACAAGGCACTGAATCATGTTATCGCGGAAAAAGGACTGCAAAAGCCTTTTGACAGCCAGACAGAATTCTATGTGCTAATCGAATTCGAAAACAATACAGAAAAAGATCTTGAGATAGCAATGACCTTGTTTGAGCAAAGCATGGAAGAAGGCTGGGTTCTTGATGGGACTATTAGTCAAAATTTAAATCAGGCTAAAAGCCTTTGGCGCCTGCGTGAGGACATTTCTGAAACCATTTCACAGTTTACCCCCTACAAAAACGATATCTCGGTCAAAGTTGCAAGAGTTCCAGAATTCTTGACCGAAGTTGATGAGCTTGTTAGTAAAGCCTACCCGGATTTCGAAATTATATGGTTCGGGCATATCGGAGATGGCAATGTTCATCTAAACATTCTAAAACCTGAGTCTATGGCAGCAGCCAAATTCTTTGAAGAGTGCGGTAAGGTGTCCAGCTGGGTGTTCGAAATCGTGAAAAAATATGATGGCAGCGTCTCCGCGGAACACGGTGTGGGTTTGCTCAAGAAGCCTTATCTACACTACTCGCGATCCGATGCAGAGCTGGAGTTTATGCGTCAGATAAAGCGAGTATTCGATCCAAAAAATGTGATGAACCCGGGCAAAATATTTGATTAGCGGCCAATAAAGTTAGTGCTCACTTAGGTCGGTTTTCCAAGAGGAACAGTCTGTAAAAACCGTCAAATTAGTTGCAATTTGCGACAATAATCGTTTCCATCTGAAATATTATCGGCGTACACTAATTTTTCGATCGTAGTTGATCGACATCTTACTAGTCTAGTAATTTGATTAATTTTATTAATAAGCACGAGTAAAATATGTCAGAGTCAGTAGAAGGTACGGTCAAGTGGTTTAATGACGAGAAGGGTTTTGGATTCATCGAGCAAGAAGGTGGAAAAGATGTTTTCGTTCACTTTAGCGCCATCAACGGTTCAGGTAGAAAAACCTTGCAAGAAGGCCAAAAGGTAACGATGGATGTCAGTCAGGGCCAAAAAGGTCCGCAAGCTGAAAACGTAAATCCTATTTAAGACCTGTTGTTCTGAGATCTGTCGGTGCAGACTTTATTAAAAGATATCTCTGCAGGGGTTTATCCTCGCAAGCCTGCATAGAGAAATCTTGTTGAGGGTATTCTTGTGGCAATAGCTGATAGCAGGTGCCGAGAGTCTCGACAGGTAAGCGGTTAGAAAATAGGAAATAGATAAGCGGTTAGATAAGCTAATCCAAAGAAGACTCTGTAATATTCAGAGCCTCCCGATTCTTTTGTGTTTTAAAATGTCAACGTGGCCCAAAAGTTACTGAATCAGGCCTGCCCCACTAGATCTATTCCCCTAGGTTAGCTTTAATTTTCTTAGCTCCGTCTTGGGTGCCAAGAATTAGTAAGTCTGCAGGTCGCGCTGCAAATAAACCATTGGTGACAACTCCGGTAATTTGATTTAAATCAGACTCAAGCTTTTTTGGGTCCAGTATTTCCAAATTGTAGATATCCAGAATGTGATTTCCGTTATCAGTAACGCAGCCCTCGCGGTAAACGGGGTCGCCGCCAAGCTTTACAATTTCTCTACCAACGTGGCTTCTAGCTAAAGGAATAACCTCAACCGGTAATGGGAACGCCCCTAAGGTTTTAACGAATTTTGATTCGTCCGCAATACAGATGAATTCTCTAGCCGTGGCGGCAATAATTTTTTCTCGAGTGAGAGCTGCCCCTCCTCCCTTGATTAACTGCAGGTGATGATTAGCTTCGTCGGCACCGTCAACATAGACCGCAACATCGCCGGCAGAGTTCAGATCGATAACCGGTATATTATGTGCCTTTAAGCGTTTGGCAGACTCTTGTGAACTTGCGACAGTTGCATTAATGTCGGTGCTTAGCGCAGCTAGTTCATCAATAAAGTAGTTTGCAGTTGAGCCAGTACCAACCCCTATAATCATTTTCTCGTCGAACATGCTTTCGACTATTTCAAATGCAGCGCGTGCCACTTGCCTTTTCAATTCATCTTGTGTCATCTGTCATCTCCTCAATTTTTTGTGTCGCTATGCTCTCCCCCATTCTGATTGGACTGCCAGCTTTCAACTGCGGGGAAAGGCTGATCGCATTTTTCTGAAAAAGCAAAATTGCTGTAGAGCCTAGCTTAAATCTACCCATCTCTTCACCGATCTTAAGACGGATAGAATTAAAACCTTCTTCGTTAACAATTGTTTTGTTGGCATTTGGAGCAACGGCTCCGGACCAAGCTGTTTCAATTCCTGCCACAATCATAGCGCCGACCAGAACCAGCGCCATCGGGCCAATAGCCGTGTCAAAATAGCATACGAGACGTTCATTTCGAGCAAACAAATCGGCTACTGACGCGGCAGTTTTTTGATTAACCGAAAACAGCTTTCCCGGAACATAGGTCGTTTTTCGGAGTTTACCGCCAATGGGCATATGAACACGGTGGTAGTCTCGTGGTGAAAGGTAGATGGTTGCAAAGCTGCCATTGACGAAGTCTTTTGCTTCATCAGGGCTGCAGGCTAGTAGAGATTCAACCGAATAATGTCGACCTTTGGCTTGCACAATTGACAGCTCGTCAATAGCGCCAAGCTGACTAATTTCTCCATCCGCGGGGCTCACAATAGCGCCAGGGTCTTTACACACCGCTCGCGCTCCAGGTTTGAGAGCACGGGTAAAAAACGCGTTAAAATTTTCAAATTCAAATGGGTCTTCTATTAGTGCTTCAGATAAATCCACTTGGTAGCGTTTCTTAAACCAGCTGATAAAAGGCTTTCGAAATAATTTACTTTCGGCCGCCCTGCCGACAATTCTGGAAAATAGGTGTTGGGGAGCGATGTGCTGAAAGAGTATAAATGGCGATGGCATAAGAGCTTCTAATGTAAGGTTTTAATTTAAAGTTCTAATTTAACGGTCTATGGGCATGTCGGGCTGGTTTCCCCACTCAGACCATGATCCATCATAGGCAGAGATATTTAAACCTAGTACTTTGCCCACAAGGTAAGTTAGGCCTGACCGGTGATGGGTTTGGCAATGAGTAATAATGGTTTTACTTGCATCTATCCCGATGTTAGACAGCTGTTTAGAAATTTTTTCTAACGGTTTCAGCCGCAGACTATTGTTTGTGTCCATCAACTCTAACCAGTCAAAATTAACTGCGCCGGGTATATGTCCATTTCTTAGCGCCGTGTTCTTAACGCCGTCATATTCTTCTTTGGCTCGCGCATCCCAGACCACAACATCGTCATGGCCTATCTGCTCGAGAACCTGCTTTAAGGTAACTATTAGGGATGAATTAATTACCGCTTTAAACGCTGAGGCAACTGTAGGCAATGTGATCGTTTCTATACTAAGGTGAGAATCCCGCCAGGCTATTAATCCGCCATCGAGGTAGGAATAATTTTTGTGACCAATCACATCCAGCGTCCAGATTAACCTACCCGCCCAGCCGCCCCCCTCATCGTCATAGACGACAACATGGGAGGAGTCCGACAAGCCAGTTCTGGAAAACAAATCAGTTAGCGCATTCTCGCTAGGTATTTTGCCAACCGCCGGCTCTATGCCACAGATCAGCTCAGAAGGTTGGATTAGCCTTGAGCCAGGAATATGACCCGCGTCAAATACGGCTTGAGAGCAAACGCCAATGATCAAAAGATCTGGAGTGTCTAGCTGCGCAGCCAACTGATCTGCCTGAACTATTACAGGTAAAGCTGAGTGCGAAGCTGATGCAGTAGCTAAGTGTGTTGCAGAGGATTTAGTTAAGGATTCAGTCGTCATCAGTTTTCAATAGCTTGCGTAATTTAGAGCAGTATAAAGGCTATGAGCGTGATTGGATAAATCAATTGCCAATGCTCTGAAAAATTTGAAAGTAATTACCTAACCTTTCTGGTGATACAAGGCCATCTTCAACCGCGGCCAGAATCGCGCACTCAGGCTCACTTTGGTGGGCGCAGTCGCGAAATTTACACAGGCCTTTTAAGGCGCGTAGCTCTCGATATCCGTTTATGAGCTGATTTGGCTCGATGTGACCGAGATTGAACTCTCTTATGCCCGGTGAATCGACAAGATCAAAAGACCCAAGGTGGAACAATCTAGCCGTTGTAGTTGTGTGCGTGCCTTTCTCTTTACCAATTGATAGTCGGCCTACGGCGGCACTGTCTTGACGGCTTAGACTATTGACCAAGGAAGATTTTCCGACGCCCGACTGACCCACAAGCACGGTGGTTAGCCCTGCAAGTTCGGACTCTAGCTGCGCCATTCCAGCGCCTGTGCTGGCAGAGACTCGGTGCGTGTTGTAGCCAACACTTTCGTATATTGACATCATATTGTCGATATGGGTTTTATTTTTCTCGCTTACCAGGTCGGATTTGTTCAGCACGACAATTGGGTCCAAGTTGAGGGACTCAATTGCCACTAAATATCGATCGGTAAGGTTCATGAATGGTTCGGGTAAAACGGCGATAACGACCAATACCTTGTCGATATTGGCAGCGACCGGCTTTATCAGCCCTTTGAAACCGGGTCTCGCGAAAACATTATTGCGAGGCTGGGCCGATAAAATGACTCCAGTGTCCTGACTGTCTAATTGAAAGCGAACCCGGTCGCCGGTGACCAGCCTTGGCAGGTTGGCACGCTGGAAGCAGCGCACTGTTTGATTCTTCAGGCTCCCCTCTAACGGCTCGATCTCTAACTGTTGACCAAAATGACTGATAACCAAGCCCTGCAATGTAGTGGCCGCATCACCTTCAGCTGGCGTGCCTGCCGATTCGGTAAGTTGATTGGCTGAGATTCTCACCTGCTGCTGCTTAGTGAGTTTGCGCTTTGCCATAGGCTAATTGTTCTTAAGGGTCAGTTAAAAATTAGGCGTTAAAAATCTGCCTAATCGAATTGAATTGGAGTATGGCATATTACAGCCCTTGTAGCTTTGCTACACTGCGCCGCTCAAATAGATTTTTTTAAAAAGAGCTCGATTTAATCGCTTGTTCGGAATTAGCCATGGATACAAAAACCAATCTCATCTGGATCGATCTTGAAATGACAGGATTGGTACCGGACACAGATCGAATTATAGAGATAGCCACTTTGATTACCGATTTAGACCTTAATCTGTTGGCAGAAGGCCCCATTATTGCTGTTTCTCAGACCGATGAGGCGCTTGCAAAAATGGACGCCTGGAATCAACGGACTCATGGAGGTTCTGGCCTAATTGACCGGGTCAAGGCCAGCGAGGTTAGTGAGGCAGATGCTCAGCGCGAAACGTTAGCGTTTTTGGAAAAATACTCTGAAAAAAATGGCTCACCTATGTGTGGCAACAGTATCTGCCAAGATCGCCGTTTCTTAGCCAATTATATGCCCGAGTTAGAAAACTATTTTCACTACCGAAACCTTGATGTTAGTACGTTGAAAGAACTGGCACAGCGGTGGAAGCCTGAAATATTGAAAGGGCTAACTAAGAATGGCAGCCATCAAGCAATGGATGATATTCGGGATTCCGTGGAGGAGTTGAAATACTACCGCGAACACTTTATCGCTTTACAAAAATAACACTGCGAAGCTTAAGCCTGATAAAGAGTACTTAAGGCAAGGTGGTTAAAGCAAGGTAGTTAAAGCAAGGCTAAGACACATCAAGAGCGGCTAAGCTTGATGCTGTTCCAGCGCCCATTGCACATGCTCCCTAACCATAGGCGAAGCATTATCTAACTGCGCTGTCAGTGCCGCCAA
>JBLHVT010000046.1:0-25181 GCA_047628735.1 Glaciecola sp. | reverse complement strand
TCTTAACCCCCATGAAATAAGGGTATTTCTCTGATCTCAGGTAACGTAAGCAAAGGTAGGCTAGCTAATTTTTGGCGCGCTGATGCTAGGTTTGAGTACAGTGTTTTTGATGCTGATGCTGATGCTGGATTTAGTTTGGCTTTAATTGGGCTTTAGCGTGACTTTGTAAGCGCAGCGTCTAGCGCCGGCCAAAAGATGATCTACTCTTTCAACGCTTGCTTGAGTGCCTAAAACTGCTTGGAAAGTATCCAGTTCGGTTTTGCAAAACTGCTGACACTCCTGTGCGGCTGAGCAGATAGGGCAATGGTTCTCGATCAAAAGCCAGCCGTCAGGAAGTAGACGAACTTCTGCCATGTAACCTTCTGAGCTTCTAAGTTGTGCGAGGCCGGCTATTCTTGAGGCGAGATCGGCGGGTAGCTTAGCTAATGCTTTTTGATAGCTGCTTGTCGCTTGCTCGCCGCGCTGGGATATGACTTTGTTGAGCCCGTCCTCGCCGAAATTCTCTCGGATTACGTTGATTAGCTCGACGGTGACCTGGGCATGACTGTCGGGGTAGCGTTCGTGACCTGCCTTGGTCAATGCCCATAGGTGAAGGGGTCTGCCACGGGTTTGTTTCTCAGCATCACTTTGCACTACTAGGCCTTTTGATTGTAGGTCGAGCAGGTGTTGCCGAATCCCCATTGTGGTCATATCTAACTGAGTTGAAAGAATTTTTACCGACTGCGGGCCGCGAGTTTTAAGCCTGTTTAGTAAGTTCAGCTGTGATGTGGAAAGCTCCAAGTCGGTATTCCTATGATTGCTGTGCAGTTAAATCCGGTAGATGGTTGGCAATGGTTAGATTATCGTCTACTTCGCAGATATCGGCAAATTATTCAAAGTGTTTACTTTGTTTAACTTGCCAGAGTGCAATTTATAATAGTAAAGTAATTGCTTTGTTATTATAAAAGATCACTTTGTATGAAACGGAGATTGCAATGCAGATTCTAGAACATGTTCACTTGGGTGTGAAAAGCTTGGCTAAGACGGAAGCCTTTTTGATTGCGGCACTGTGTGAGTATAGCCGCCGCGGTAGCGGCTATGCGCAAGGCTATGGCAACTGGATACATGTAGGGGGAGCGGATAACTATATTGCCTTAACTGAAAGTGAGGTTGAGCCAGATCCGAACTTTCTTCGCCATATAGGGTTGGCTGTAGATGACCTTGATACGGTTATTAGTCGCCTAGAAGCTGCTGGGCATAGCCCCAGCGATGCTAGTGCCCTTGATTCCCATCCATTTAGAAGAAGAGTTTACTACCTTGATGGCAATGGTATTCATTGGGAGTTCGTTCAGTATCTCAGTGATGATTCAGGCCAGCGTAATGATTATACCGAGTAGCGTTGGCCGTTTGACTGGTTGTAGATTTTTTTCAGAGGCACATTGTCGTTGATGAAGCGTGGTGGACGTCAATCTCAACTTAATAAGTTAAGCGCATTTGAATATGAGGGATATCGTCTTCCATATAAGGTTCTGAATCGGTTTTGAAGCCTAAACTTTGATAAAACTTCTCCAGATAAGCCTGCGCCGAAATCGTCAAGCCGGCTTCAGGCCAGAGCCTTTTGCAGTGTGCCTTGGCTGACTCCATAAGTGCTTTGCCGTGGCCGCCGCCGCGAGCGTCGCGCTGAGTCACTACCCGGCCTATTGACGCAGATTCATATTTAATGCCGGGCGGAATTAGTCGGCTATAGGCGCAAAGCTTGTTATCTAAATACATAAGCAGATGGATAGCGATTTGATCATAGCCATCCACATCTTGATAAACACAGTTTTGTTCAACGACAAAAACCTCCGAGCGCAGCTGGAGTAGTGAATAGAGCTCGAGCGTGGTGAGTTGGTCGAAGGATTTGCAAGTAAATGTAGGTGTAGTCATGTTTTTGCTAATAATACCAACGTTACAATTTGGCAATAGTACGGATAAATCATTCGAATACCAAAATTAAGCGGGTTCGGATGAGAAATTAGTCACTTTTGATGGTCGAAAGAGCTTGATTGTCTAGGTATACTGCGCGCCATGCCCCGGTGGCACAGCTGGATAGCGCGGCCCCCTCCTAAGGGGCAGGTCAGTGGTTCGAATCCACTCCGGGGCACCATTGAATTTTCGTCTCATCTGCGACTTAAGAAAACTATGTTCGAAAACGGATCTAATGCAAAGCCGTTTTTAAACGTAAACTATCGTGTTTCCAGCGAGCTTAACTAAGCAAAGTAGCCTTCAGAGTATTTACCTTGCAGGGCTAAGTGCTTTTCAGTTTAAGCTTTGACCTAGTTCTCGCAACATGCCGCCTTCCAATATAGAATTCCCGCTGTAACCAAATACCTTGGCGCAGTGTCTTGTTAAATGTCACTCTGCAATCCTAGCTACTGGAGAAATTCAATGAACGTCACTGAGACCTCGCAGCTGAAAACCAGCCTGCGTCTACTTTTTGCCACCATGTTAATGACCGCACTAGTTGCCTGTGGAGATGCCGCTGAGGAGTCGGCTGGCACCGCGCCAGTTGCAGAAGCTGAGCCGATGGCACAGGCAAGTGTTGCTGACACAATTGATGCATCTGAGCCGGTCATGGATGATTTTGACTATGCAGCTGAACGCTTTGCTGATGTTCGAATTCTGCGCTACCAAACAGCAGGGTTTGATGCCTTAAGTGAGCAGCAAAAAGAGCTTCTTTATTATTTGTCTCAAGCTGCTTTGTCTGGCCGAGACATGATGTATGACCAGAACTACAAGCACAATTTGCGTATTCGCCGGACCATGGAAGAAGTTGTCAAACACTACCAAGGCGATAGAGAAAGTGAAGATTTTCAGAATTTCCTCACCTATGCCAAACAAGTATGGTTCGCCAACGGCATCCATCATCACTATTCAAATGCGAAATTTACGCCGCTTTTTAATGACGCCTATTTTGCGGATGTAGTGTCCAGTGTCGAGGCGATGGGCGATTTGCCTGTACGCCAAGGTCAGGATGGTGCAGCACTAATTGCCGAGCTAACCCCAATTATTTTCGATCCCAGTATTGATGCAAAGAAGGTAAATACAGCGGATGGAGTCGACAAAATTGTTACGTCGGCGGTAAATTTCTATGAAGGCGTTACCGAGCAAGAAGTGATTGATTTCTACGCGGCCAAGTTGGCAAAAGATTCAGCCGATGACAATGATCAGCCGGTCTCACACGGGCTTAATTCAAAGCTGGTTAAAGTTGATGGCGTAGTCACTGAAAAGGTTTGGAAAGTCGGCGGTATGTACACCGAGGCCCTAGAGCAGGTGGTTTATTGGCTGGAAAGGGCTGTTGCAGTCGCCGAAAATGACAATCAACAAACCGCGCTTGAGTTGCTGGTTGCCTACTATAAAAGCGGCGATCTAGCAGACTTTGACGCCTATAACATTGCCTGGGTAGCTGATACCGATTCTGCGATCGATGTCATTAACGGGTTTATTGAAGTTTACAACGATCCCTTGGGATATCGCGGGTCATTCGAATCTGTGGTGTCGTTTCGGGATGAAGAAGCCACACAGCGAATTTCTGCTATTGGCGAGCGTGCGCAGTGGTTTGAAGACAATTCCCCGATTCAGGATGATCACAAAAAAGCCAACGTCACGGGAATTGATGGCAAGGCGATTACTGTCGTGATGGAGTCTGGGGATGCGTCGCCCTCTACCCCTATCGGAATAAACTTGCCTAACTCTAGCTGGATTCGCGCAACCCATGGTTCTAAGTCAGTGAGTCTCTCGAACATCGTCGGTGCTTATAATGCTTCACCTGGCAAATCCTTGGCAGAATTTGCCTACACCCCAGAAGAGATAACCCGCACAAGGGCTCACGCCAAGCAGGCGGGTGATTTGCATACTGATATGCATGAGGTTATTGGCCATGCCTCTGGTCTAATTAACGACGGTGTCGGGACTACTCGCGAAACCCTGCGTCAATATGCCAGTACATTAGAAGAAGGGCGTGCCGATTTAGTGGCTTTGTACTATGTGCTCGACCCAATGCTGATCGAGATCGGTGTCATGGAGAGTCTTGATGTAGGGCGTTCGGAATACGATTCTTATATCCGCGGCGGCATGATGACTCAGCTTTATCGTTTGCAGCCAGGTGAGTTAGTCGAGGAGGCGCATATGCGTAACCGCCAGCTAATCGCCAAGTGGTCTTATGAGCAGGGTCTCGAGGACAATGTAATTGAGCGAGTAGTCAGAGACGATAAAACGTATTTTGTGGTTAATGATTACGAGGCTTTGCGAGAGATTTTTGGGCGTTTGCTGCGAGAAATTCAAAGGATCAAATCGGAAGGGGATTTTGAGGCTGGGCGGAATTTGGTTGAAAACTACGGCACTCAGGTAGACCAAGAGCTGCATGCAGAGGTGCTAAAGCGCTACGCCTCTCTGGATGTTCCTGCGTATGGCGGTTTTATAAACCCCCGCGTCGTTGCAGCAGACGTCGATGGAGTGGTTAGCAACGTCCGCATCGAGTACCCAGAGAACTTCGTGAGCCAAATGCTGGAATACGCGGCAGCCTATTCATTTTTACCTACGCAGAATTAAACGCTAGCTTTTTATAATCGCATATCTGCGACCAAGTCAGGGTTGAGTAGCCCGGAGCAGGGGCCGGCATTAATAGTGGCACCCAAATAGTGAGAGTCAGCGCCGTAGATTGTTGCGGCTGATCTCACTATTGACGGTAATGCAGTAAACATAACCGTGCTTCAGGGGTGTTTCAGAACTGAAACAGGTGACTAATTTGTAGTTATCAGTTATTGCAAAAGCTAATTGAAAGCCATTTTTAGCCTGCTAAAACCAAACTATTGACTCCATCATGTTGGTGGGAGCAGAATTTCCGCACGTAATTTGAATTGCTGGATTTTGTCGGCTCTATGACGCTCCAGTAATTATCAATAGCATGTAGGAAAAGGTGCTCAATGGGCGAAGTAGTTAATCTAAAAGACTACCAAAACAGGGCCGTATCTCGAGCGAAACGCCCAGTTAGCGACAGCATGGTACCTATCGAACTTGCTGTGGGTCTGGCTGAGCGCAATCTTTGTCTCGCGAAATTGGCTGAGTATGCAGTTAGCGCAATTGAGGTGCGCATGATCAAAAACGAGCCAGGCGCTTTGGTCTATCTCATGAGTGTGAAAGATGCGCTGGGGTTAAACAAAAAAATATTGGAACTTGAAGAGCTAACTGAAGAAGAAGTTGCCGATCGAATTGATTTAATTCAGATGCTTGAAAACATGAATCTGCCAATGATGGAAAGCCTCTGGGATTCTTTCACCGGTAAGAATTTGTCCTAAACAGCGGCGGGGTTAAAAAAGTAAAATTTACATTAATTAAACAGTCTATATTATTGATAAATATAAGTTTATAAATAAGTTAATGTAAAGCCTTAAGAGTTATGACATTCCAGTCCGAGTTTGAAAAGTCCCTAGTGTAGGACATCGGCGACCATAGCTACTTCTTCGGAATAATTATTCAGCTCCAAATTTTCCTCAACTGACCTTAAGCCCAGCTTGGCAAATGCCGGTTTATCATCCCGTTTGGGAACATTGCTCAGCACTTTCTCAAAACCATGGCTTTGCAATCTGGCAACGATGACAACATCAGCACAGTCGGTTTAATGGCTGTTTCTCAATATGTCTAGATGTTGAGCTGGCACACGGGCTAATGCTTCTGGAAATTTCTATTCTTGAAGTATTCTTCCACCAATCATAGGGCTGATTCAACTATGATTCTATCGAGTTCCTGCGGGTTCTCCTTCATGAGTAATTCTTCATTGTCCTCGGCATAGGTCAAAATTGGCAAAATCCCGATTTGATGGGTTAATCCAGCGAGAGTGGCCTGGTCTGGTTCAAGGTTGGTGTAATGCTGGGCTAAGACATTTGCTATGGCGGCGACTTCGGTGCTCTGCGACCAAGCCTCACGAAGGCGAGTATCGCTCACTTCGTTAGTAGCTTGAAACATTTGTTCCATGGGCAAGCCTACCGCTAAGTTAAAGCTGTAGGTGATTCCTAATCTGCTCAATGCCGCTGGCAGATTGTCAATTGTGCGGTAGCCTCGAACGAGAGGACTGTTAGCAACTCTTACTACGCGGTCTGAAAGACTGGCATCATTTTGTAAAAGGCTCTGTAGTTTTCTTATATCAGTGTCAGAGTTTGCAGCAGCTTCCCTTACTTGTAAGGCGAACCCAAGCAGCGCGGGCAATACCAATTGGTCTTTCTCAATGGCTTGCAATAGGGCCTGCAATAGGGCGTGCAATAGGGCCTGTTTGATGTCTTGTGCACTGACATAAATAATAAAATCCCGACGCTCATAAGGGGTTACTATTTAGTATAGGGTAACTCCAGAAAATTTAGGAAAGATTCACTATTAATTGTCGGGTTCGCTGGGCCTGCAGCCGAGTCAACAGAGCCTGCTGTGCCGGCGTGCGTTAGCCTCGGTGGAGACTCTGAATTGATTGCCTGCGTACCAATAATAGCCAAAATAAGGGATGTTCCGGATGAGTCTGAGTCGTTAGCAAAGCGTAAAATATCAGCCGTTTTCTCCACACCTGCCTCGCTATAAGTAACAGTGTCAGTGCTGTCGATCTTTAGCGAGCTACTCAATAGGTACAATCTTTTTTTGGCAGTGCTTCGATAAAACATGCGAGCGACGATTTCTTGTCCTGTGTAGCAGCCTTTCTTAAAGTCTATGGCCCCTGAGATATCGTAATTAAGTAGCTGTGGAGTAAACTGTTCGCTGTCATGCGGGAGGATGTGAACGATACCCATTTCAATATCCAGCATCTCCCATTGCGCTACTGTCGCAGGCTTCGCTTGTTCTAAGGTTCTTGCTAAAAGGGTTTCACCTTTTTCGTTAAGGCTCACGATTTGGTATCTTGGTTGATGAGCTGGGAGCCTAACGGCAATATAGTCTTCTCGGCAGACAGCAGAGTTGTCCTGCATTGGTAAATCGCCGAAAAGGCCGGCAAGAGACTCATTTTCATCCTCGCCAAATAGTCCAATCACTTTACCTGCCAGTGACACGAGTGAGATCTCGGCTTTTGAGAACACGATATACTTGGCGAGAACATCAATAAGGGACTGCCCCATTCCCTCCTCAGTTTGCAGCCATATCGAATCTCCTGCTTGAATTGCGCGAAAGTTAGCAATTGCTCTGCCTTTCAAATTACACAGAACGCCGCTTAGGCTTTTATCAACGCTCAATAAATCCATATTGCAGCTAACTTGACCCTGCAAGAACTTCTTAGAATCCGTTCCTGTCACTTGAACGTAATCGTTGTGGATTAACGGTAATGCTTTCATGTTTGTCTCATGTTGGTACCAGACAAGTCTGGCTGGCGAATTGTTTGCTTATTGCTTGTGCGTGAGCCTTACTTTAGCAAAAATATTGTCGCAACTGGCCACTGTTTTGCGCATAATTCACCTGCTCCATTTGAACTATTCAGCGGAGTTTACTTGATACTACAGTCACTCAATTTACAGGTATTTTCCTATGCAAGAGTTTAACAAGCAAAAGATATTCTGGCATAGTCGCCGAGGAATGCTAGAGCTAGATTTATTGTTAGTCCCCTTCGCGCAAGAAAAATTCGAAACGCTTTCATCTCAAGATCAACAATTGTATGTCGAGCTATTGGCTCAAGAAGATCAGGATTTATGGGTGTGGCTTCTCAAACAAACCAAGCCGACGGATGAGAAGTTTATGCCGATAATCGACGAAATTTTGGCACACAATATAAACCGATCTAATCTGTAGTCTTTGCCTTTGAGTTTGAGTAATCAGGAGGCAGCTTATGGATAGAGATGCTGCTGCGATTCAGACCAAAAAAAACTAACGTTAACGCCATAGCGGCAACTACTCTCCATGGTGCGGCGCTGACGGCTTTATGGATAAGTGCCGCCCCCTATGCAATTCTTTTAAGTGTCACTTTGGCCATCGGTTTGAGTTTGTCTGTTGTGCTTAGAGATTTTAAAGCCAGCGCCGCAATCACCTCGATTCATTTTCAAGCGCTGTCTACTCAAATCTGTCTATATGACAAGCAATGGCTAAGAGTCAAAGTCACGCCTCGGCGCTGCGATCGACTAGTTGTGGTTATGCGGCTAGAGTGCCTTGATAGCGGTTCAGAATTCTTCGAGCAGCACTGGTTTCTTTGGATAATTCCTGGGGTGCTCTCAGCAACTGAGCAGCGGCGTCTGCGCCGATTTATCCGCTGGCAGCTGCCTTGATTTATCGACCTATTTCTCGTTTGGAACGCAGTAGGACGCCGGTGTAAGGATAGTGTCGTGAATTTCCTTCTCAAGATCCGGGTAGTCCAATGTAAAATGTAAGCCGCGACTTTCTTTACGCTCGATAGCGCAGGCGATAATGAGCTCAGACACAAGAGCTAAATTTCTGAGTTCCAGATTGTCGTTCGTCACTTTATGGGTCACGTAATAGTCACGCACTTCCTCGCGCAGCAGTTTGATACGTCGATCGGCACGGTTTAGACGCTTGTTGTTGCGCACTATGCCCACGAAGTCCCACATAAAGCGCCGAATTTCATCCCAGTTGTGAGAGACCAGCACTTCGTCATCAGAATCAGTGACTCGGCTTTCATCCCACTCAGGGATCGTCGCTGCGGTGCTCACGTCAGCAATCTTACTTTTTATTTGCTCAGCGGCGCCAAATGCCAATACAAAACATTCTAATAAGGAATTGCTGGCCATACGGTTGGCGCCATGGAGCCCTGTAAAACTGGTTTCGCCTATCGCGAACAAACCGTCAATATCGGATTCGCCATTTTTATCGACCATGACCCCGCCACAGGTATAGTGGGCCGCTGGCACCACCGGAATTCGGTCAGTGGTGATATCAATCCCAAACTTAAGGCATTTTGCATAAATAGTGGGAAAGTGACTTTTAACGAAGTCCGCAGGCTTGTGGCTAATGTTGAGATACACGCAGTCGCAACCGATGCGTTTCATCTCATAGTCAATTGCCCTAGCGACAATGTCTCTAGGTGCGAGTTCTTCTCGTTTATCAAAATCGGCCATGAAGCGCTTGCCGTCAGGTAATTCTAACCAGGCGCCTTCGCCGCGCAGGGCTTCCGAAATTAGGGAGGATTTAGCATGAGGGTGGTAGAGGCAGGTTGGATGGAACTGATTGAATTCCATGTTGGCGACACGGCAACCCGCACGCCATGCCATTGCAATACCATCGCCGCTAGCACCATCAGGATTAGTGGTGTAGAGATAAGTCTTACTGGCGCCCCCGGTGGCAAGGGCGACAAATTTACAACGAATCGCTTCAACTTTTGAGCTGTCCTGATTTAAAACATAAACTCCTGTGCAGCGTTTGGCTTTGCCGCTATCCTGAGGCTGTGTCACTAAGTCTACAGCGGTACAATTTGACAATAGTCGGATATTTGGGTGATCGGCAGCTCTGGCTTGAAGAGTCTCGAATACAGCTTTGCCGGTTGCGTCTGTTGCGTGGATGATGCGGCGATGGCTGTGGCCTCCCTCTTGGGTGAGATGTAAGGACGTCAACTGCGAATCGTCAATTTTGGATGCAGGGCTAGGTGAGGGCGACGATTTAAGTGTGAAGGGAACACCTTGTTCGACTAGCCATTGAACTGCACTCGCGCTGCGACCGACCACATGTTCGACGATGGTTTTGTGGCAAAGATCCACACCGGCGATCATAGTGTCTTTAACGTGAGCCTCAATGCTATCCATTTCATCGAGCACCGCGGCTATACCGCCTTGGGCATAGTAGGTGGCGCCCTCTTTAAGGTCACCTTTGCTAAGCACTGTCACCTGACAGAAATCTGCTGAACGCAGAGCTAAGGTCAGCCCGGCGGCGCCGCTGCCAATAATGAGAAGATCTGTTTCGTTGTTAATCGAGGCGAGCGAGTCTTTCATGTCATCCTTGCCAGGTAGTTGGCGCATTGAAGGCGTGAGTGTTGCAATTGATGTGCAGTAATTATGTCTTAGTGAATGTGTCGTATTAAAGGTAGGGCTGTTGCAGCGTAACCCTTATACTACTTTACGTCGAAGATCAGAAAAAGGATGTTGTGGTTAGCTGAGACCTGCGCTACGGGCCCATTTTGCAAGCGCTAAGCGACAATTGCTATAATTTTGACATAATTTTTAAAATTTCGAGAACTTTTACAATCAGACACTGTCTATTTATGAGCAAGGAATGCCTTTGTTCCAATGTGGTGATAAGTGAAACCCGTTTTAGCGGAGTTGGGACGAATGACAGAAGATACCGATCAACAGCTTGTTGACAGGGTCTTGGCTGGAAATAAAAACGCATTTAACTTCTTGGTGGTGAGATACCAGCATAGAGTATTAGCGCTCATAGGGCGCTTTGTGAATGATCCGCAGGAAGCGGAAGATGTCAGCCAGGAAGCTTTCATTAAGGCCTATAGGGCACTGCCGTTATTCAGGGGTGATAGTGCTTTTTATACTTGGCTCTATCGAATAGCGGTCAATACAGCAAAGAATTACTTAGTTGCTAGAAAGCGACGGCCGCCCTCCAGCGATGTAGACGTAGAAGAGGCCGAAGTAAGTGAGCTAGGGACGGTGCTCAGGCAAATTGAAAACCCTGAAAGCAGTCTTGCTACTGAAAAACTAAAGCTGGCGATTGATGTCGCTATTGAAGAATTACCGGAAGACCTGAGAACGGCCTTCACGTTAAGAGAATTCTCAGGGCTGAGCTACGAAGACATCACCGAGGTAATGGATTGCCCGGTAGGAACAGTTCGGTCTAGGATCTTTAGAGCGCGCGAGGCGATAGATAAGAAAATTAGGGACATGCTGTAGCATTGAGCTAAATTACTATCTACTTGCTTAAATTTTAAGTATTTTAGCTGGTTAGGGCTGAATTTAGTTGTTCATTTGTTTATAGAACATACGTTATATAGTTGTTGTAATTAATCGTACTTATTGGTTTTATTTTCTAGCAAAGATAATACCACCAACAATCTGAGGCTGTTTATGAACGAGCTTGAACGAGAATCCCTTTCTGCATTATTAGATGGTGAAACAGATGAGCTGGAGCTGCGCCGAATTCTGCAGAAAAGTGAAACCGATTCTTCGCTCCTAGAAACTTGGGAACGCTACAACCTCGTCCATTCAATGTTAACTGCCGAGGCCGTGCCAGTAAGTTCTGGGTTCGCCAGCGGGGTTGCAGATAAGCTCGCCAACGAGCCTTTGCTTAGTCTAACGGCAAATTCTTCAACAGCCGGAACTTCTAATTCTTTAAAAGCCGAAACTTCAGATTCTTCAAATGTAGTGACATGGCGGCAAAACATAAGCAAACTTGCTATCGCTGCATCGGTTGCTTTGGTTTTTGTGTTCGGATTTCAGACTGCCAATCAGCCAAATTCACCTTCGATCGCAGGTTCTGATTCAGCTGCTTTCTCCGCTCCCGCAAGTAGTCCAGATGCCACTCAAGAGTCGGGATTTGTTTTGGCAGGTACGCGTAAAGTCGAGCCTGATCCTATGGCCTTGCAGCGCCTCACTGACTACCTGAGCAGCGCGATGACAACAAAACAAGATGAACCGGTACGCATTGAGCATATTCAAGATTCACCTCTTTATCGTTTAGTAAACAATCTCCAAGCTAAGCCTTAGGCTAAATCTCACGCCCAAGCGACACTTTTACCTTTTCTCGGTGGTTATTCGCTGAGTTAGACGTGTCGGCTACCCCAAAAACTGACTGATACCTGTCATTATCGCTAAGGCAGATGCGCTTTTGACAATTGCGCTGAATATTCATCACAAGTCCGCTTTATCGCTAAGTTTATCATTACAGTTTAATTGTTACTTTTTAGCAATTAGGCTCTAAGCCCGCAGGCAATGCGGGCCTAGCATAATGTTTCAAACCCAATGACGACTAAAACTAAAAGCAGCATCACAATCATAGCGACATCAATTGTTACTAGAAATTGCATTTACAGGGCTCTCAAAACCGTATCCCTTGGTTGGATTTTTAAGGCAATATGCTACAGTGGCATGACTATATAAATTCGTAATATTAGCGGCCTTTCATGATTAGGGCTGCCATCTGAGAGTTGATACATGACTTCTTTTACATCTGTAAATACAAAGGCGGCAAGGTGCTTATCATTGCTACTCATCTCTTTGCCGGTTGTTCTACTACACCCAACACTGTATGCGCAAAGTTTGCCAAACTTCGCTGATTTGGTTGAAAAAAATGCGGCCACCATCGTGGAAATCACGACAACCAAGCGGGTAGCTGCCCGACCGAGCCTGCCCGATGGGGAAATTGAAGAGCTACTTCGAAGGCTTAATCCTGGGGATGACCCGAGCGAGCTATTGGAAAATACTCCACAACAGCGGCAACGGGGTGCAGTAGGTTCAGGCTTTCTGATTTCTGCAGATGGCTACGTGATTACCAATAATCACGTAGTAGCGGGAGCAGACGAGATTCAGGTGAATTTGAATGACAGGCGAGTTTTTGACGCGCAAGTTATAGGTTCGGATGAGCCA
This sequence comes from Glaciecola sp., assembly GCA_047628735.1. Taxonomy (GTDB): domain Bacteria; phylum Pseudomonadota; class Gammaproteobacteria; order Pseudomonadales; family Pseudohongiellaceae; genus UBA9145. The sequence goes on along the minus strand of JBLHVT010000046.1, from coordinate 12,663 downwards.
TCTGACCTAGCGCTCTTAAAAATATCTGCAGAGGATTTGCCGTTTACTGAATTTGGCGATTCTGACGCGATTCGTGTAGGAGACTGGGTTTTGGCTATTGGTTCGCCATTCGGGCTGGAATTTTCAGCGGCCGCAGGCATTGTCAGCGCAAAAGGCCGATCTGTTCCAGGACGTTCAACCTACAACTATATGTCATTCATTCAGACTGATGTCGCGATAAATCAGGGCAATTCCGGTGGGCCATTATTTAATTTGGACGGGGAAGTAATAGGTATCAACTCTCAAATTTTAAGCAGTACAGGCGGCTCAAACGGTATCTCTTTTTCTATACCGAGTAATGTTGCCATGAATGTGGTTGCTCAGTTGCGAGATTCTGGGCGGGTTGAACGAGGCCTGCTAGGCGTGCGTATGGGAGAAGTTGATTACGCTTTAGCAGAAATTTTTGGAATGGAGACGCCTCGCGGTGCTTTCGTCCAAGCGGTTCAGCCTGACAGTCCGGCAGCGGCTGCAGGAGTTTTGGATGAGGATATCGTGCTTGTTTTCAATGATCACGAAATTGATTTCTTTACCGATTTGCCATTTTACGTCGGCCAATACCGCCCTGGAACCGAAGCTGGAATAACAGTTTACCGAAACGGCGAAATTAAAAACTTAACCGTCTCATTAGGCAGTTCGCCGACTAATGAAACGGTAAGCGAAGCGCCAGAGGTTGTGCGCGAGAAACGCAATCCACTAGGCTTTCGGGTCGCCGAGCTTAGCAGTGAGATTCGCCAGATAGCAGGAGTTGATGGTGTGCGGGTCGCAGAGATAGCGCCAGGCCCCGGCCGTGAAGCCGGGTTAATGGAAGGCGATGTCATCATGGCCTTAAATCGGCAGACGCTTAAATCAACCGAAGAATTCGCTGAGATCGCGAATGCTCTCCCCGAGGCTGGCTTTGTGCATATTCGTATATTTAGAGAAGGCCAGGCTTACACTCTCAATCTCGAACTCACCCCTTAGTATTTCTAGGGCTCCCGCTTTACGGACTCCCTGACAGGGCGCGCTATTTGCTGTAGACTGCGCCCTTTATTTTGCCCAGCGAATACTTTCATTCACCAGCTCTTGACCACATACTGACGATCCTCTATTGACTGACCTAAGCCATATTCGAAATTTTTCCATCATTGCCCACATTGATCACGGTAAATCCACCTTGGCCGACCGCTTTATTCAAGAGTGTGGCGGGCTAAGCGCGCGCGAGATGGATTCTCAGGTTTTAGATAGCCTGGACATCGAACGAGAGCGAGGAATTACAATCAAAGCGCAAAGTGTCACTCTGTACTTTGATTCAAAGGATGGTCGGCGCTACCAATTGAATTTTATTGATACACCGGGCCACGTCGATTTTACTTACGAGGTGTCCCGTTCTTTGGCGGCATGTGAAGGTGCCTTGTTAGTGGTGGATGCGGGGCAGGGCGTTGAGGCGCAATCTGTTGCTACCTGTTACACCGCAATCGAGCAAGGCCTGGAAGTGATTCCGATATTGAATAAAATGGATTTGCCGCAGGCAGAGCCAGACAGAGTGCGCCTTGAGATTGAAGAAATTATCGGCATTGACGCATCAGAGGCGGTGGCTGCTAGCGCTAAAACAGGCCTCGGTATTATTGAAATCTTGGAGGAAATTGTTGCCAAGGTACCGCCGCCAGTTGGAAATTATGAAGATGATTTGCAGGCGCTAATTATAGACTCATGGTTCGATAACTACCTCGGAGTTGTTTCTTTAGTTCGAGTTGTCGCCGGCAAGTTAAGCAAAGGCGATAAAATTATTGCCAAAACCCTCGGCAAAGCACATGTCGTTGACAGTGTGGGGGTCTTTACTCCCAAACGGACTGAGACTACTCATCTGGCTGCAGGAGAAGTGGGCTTTATCGTAGCGGGCATTAAAGAAATTCTGGGCGCGCCAGTGGGCGACACCATCACCCTCGCGAAAACACCCGATGTGGCTGCGTTAGCTGGTTTCCAAAAAATCCAGCCTCAGGTTTATGCGGGTCTTTTTCCAGTTTCCTCAGACGACTTTGAGAACTTTCGAGATGCGCTTTCCAAACTCACACTGAACGATGCATCGTTGTATTTTGAGCCGGAAAACTCTGATGCTCTAGGATTTGGTTTTCGCTGTGGTTTCCTTGGCATGTTGCACATGGAAATCATTCAAGAGAGGCTGGAGCGAGAATACGACTTAGACTTAATTACTACCGCGCCGACCGTTGTCTATGAAGTCCTGCTTACCAGCGGCGAAGTGGTAAAGGTGGACAGTCCTTCTAGATTGCCACCGGTAAATTCTATCGAAGAGATGCGTGAGCCTATTGTGGTAGCAAACATTCTTGTGCCCCATGAGCACTTAGGCAATGTGATTACTCTGTGTGTTAACAGACGTGGTGTGCAGAAAGACATGCAATTTATCGGCAAACAAGTGTCTTTGCGCTACGAGCTACCAATGAATGAAGTCGTTTTGGACTTCTTTGATCGCCTTAAATCCGTAAGCAGAGGCTATGCTTCATTAGACTACCAGTTTATTCGATTCGAACCGTCTAACTTAGTACGTTTGGATGTGATGATTAACGGTGACCGAGTCGATGCGCTAGCAATCATTGTTTATCGCGAGCATGCTCATAATCGAGGCCGAGCCTTAGTAGAGAAAATGAAGGAACTGATTCCGCGGCAGCTTTATGATGTTGCTATACAAGCGGCGATTGGTGGCCAGATAATCGCTCGCCAAACGGTTAAGGCGCTGCGAAAAAATGTAACCGCAAAATGCTATGGCGGCGATATAACGCGCAAAAAGAAATTACTCGAAAAGCAGAAAGCGGGTAAAAAGCGCATGAAGCGGGTTGGTAATATCGAAATACCGCAAGAGGCTTTCTTGGCCGTACTCAAAGTGGATAGTTAAAAGATGGATGTAGATTTTTCATTGATTTTAGTTTGCTTGGTCGCCTTTTGCGGTGCCCTCTGGTTGCTCGATAGTTTTTTGATCAAGAAAACACGTGATGCAAAGATAGAAGACTATAAGCGTAATCACGCTAAGAATAAGTCTGAAACTGAAGTTGAGGGCCAACTTGCATTTTTGGCTCAAGAACCGATAGTCATCGAATATGCTAAATCGTTTTTCCCAGTTCTACTCATAGTACTCGCCTTGCGTTCTTTTCTCATTGAGCCTTTTCAAATACCAACTGGCTCCATGATCCCTACCCTAGAAGTTGGGGATTTTATTTTGGTGAATAAGTTTGCCTATGGTGTGCGGCTTCCAGTTATAGGCACAAAATTGATCGATATTGATGAGCCTAAACGTGGCGAGGTGATGGTATTTATTCCGCCTCACGTAGATCAATACTATATAAAGCGGGTGGTTGGTCTGCCAGGCGACACCATTCGCTATGAAGATAAAAACCTTTATATTAATGGTGAAATGATCAGCAAGGCTTTCGTTGGGCCCATTACTGTGGACACCAGTGTTGGTGAACTGTCTGGTACGCTTTACTCCGAGCTATTAGGTGATGTTGAACACCCCGCACAGTTTATTGATGCCGCTGGTAGCCGGCGCACCAGAACTACCTGGCTAATTCCTAACGGGCATTATTTTATGATGGGGGATAATCGCGACAACAGTGCGGATAGCAGAGAATGGGGCGCTGTTCCTGAATCTCAAATTGTTGGCAAAGCGTTTGCTGTTTGGATGCATAAGGAACCTGGCTTGCATCTGCCCACTTTTGCTAGGAATCAGCTAATAAAATAGTCATTGAACTCTAAACTGCGATGCGTCTAGCTTTTTCTCAGCTCTAGGGGCTAAGATCAATGTTGGTGGCAAAGAACGCGATAACCTGCGAGACCTTTGTTGAAACCTTATGAGGCACAGGTCTTCGCTAAGATGGTTCTAAGGCAAATTGAGATTCCCAATGAGTATTAGCTAGTATGATTATGAAAGCACTTAGAGTGACTAATGTAAAACGGCAGGCTGGGGCATCAAAGCTCGGCCTAATTATGATACTTGCGGTAACGGTTTTATTTCTAATTTGCGCGCTAAGAATTGGACCTTTGTACATCGATCACAATATTGTCACCAGCTATACCAAAGGCCTCATCGAATCGGGGGAAATAGCGAATCTAAACACCAGAGAGTTTCGACTTAGAGTGGGTGATAATTTGCGAATAAACAACGTGCGAGACTTCGACGTGACAAGCATCCGGTTGGCCAAAGAGAACGACAAGCCAGTTGTGACAATAGCGTATGAAAGACGAGTTGAGCTATTTTTAAACTTAGATGTCGTTGCAAAGTTCAACACTGTTTTGCAGTAAGCAAATGATCAATAATGTGGAAAATTTTCAGCAATTGCTCTCCCACCGGTTTGCCGATTTAGAGCTTCTCAAGCAAGCGTTAACTCACCGTAGCGCTGAGAAAAATAACAATGAACGTTTCGAATTTCTTGGCGATTCTTTATTAGGGTTTGTTGTTGCCGAACTTTTGTATCAAGAATTCCCGGCCGCCTCAGAGGGTGAGCTTAGTCGAATGCGGGCAAGCATGGTCAGCAAGCCTGCGCTTGCAGCTATTGCGCGTCAATTGGAGTTAGGCAGTTTCCTGCGCTTGGGTAGTGGCGAGCGCAACAGCGGCGGAGCCGCTCGCGATTCAATTTTATCTGACGCTGTAGAGGCGATTATTGCCGCTATCTATCTTGATGGTGGCATTGAGCCTTGCAAGGCGCAGGTGCGTGCTTGGGCGTTTGCTCAAATCAATGTTCAGCACACGTTAAAGGAAAGCAAAGACGCAAAAACGCAGTTACAGGAGCTAATGCAAGCTAAAGGCTTGGCGTTACCCCAATACGAAGTGGTAAAAATAGAGGGTGTTGCCCACGATCAAGTTTTTACCATTTCCTGTTCCGTTGCTACGCTGGAAAATACCCAGCTTGGAATAGGGCGAAGTAAACGTGCAGCTGAGCAAGAAGCTGCTGCAAAACTCTTAATCGAATTGAGTGCAGAAATTGACTGAAATAAGCGAAATAACCCGATGTGGCTTTGTTGCAATCGTAGGTCGGCCTAATGTTGGTAAATCCACACTGTTAAATCATATGTTGAAGCAAAAGATCAGCATAACTTCGCGTAAGCCTCAAACAACTCGTCATCGGATTCTGGGAATTGCCAGCGGTGCCGATTATCAATGTCTTTTTGTGGATACGCCCGGGTTGCATGGCAATATCAACAAAGCTCTTAATCGGGTGATGAATGAGACAGTCGCATCGGTTGTAAATGATGTCGACGCAATTTTTTTCGTTATTGAGCGACTAACCTGGTCAGCCGCAGATGAATCGGTGTTGTCGCTTTTGCAAGGGACTAAGGTGCCTGTTTTGCTAGTGATTAACAAAATCGACCTAGTGAAAGACAAAAAAGAATTACTCCCTCATATTCAAGCCATGTCGGAAAAGTTTGATTTTGCAGAAATAGTGCCCGTATCAGCGCTTGGCGGGCATAACTTGCCGTCGGTGGAAGAGTTGGTAAAAAAATATCTGCCAGAAGGGCCTTTTTTATTCCCTGAAGATCAGGTTACTGATCGTAGCTCTCGGTTTTTAGCCGCTGAACTTATTCGCGAGAAGGTGACACGCCAGTTAGGAGATGAACTTCCTTACGAGGCGACTGTTGAAATCGAAAAATTTGAACAGGATGGCAAGATACTGCATATTCATGGCCTTATACTGGTTGATAAAAAAGGCCAGAAGCGAATTGTTGTTGGCAAAGATGGCGAGCGCTTGAAAACTATCGGAACAGCGGCTCGGGAAGACATGGAGCGCAGCTTTGATACCAAGGTCATGCTAAACCTTTGGGTTAAAGTAAAGTCTGGGTGGGCGGATGATGAGCGAGCCTTACAAAGTCTTGGCTATATAGACCCCTAGCTCAGCATGTGATCAGTTAACGAAAACCTTCGGCGTGTAATCTGCAAATTTTAATCTTCGCTACTTCCTAATAAGCATAGCTCATGGAAAATCGAGTCCAGTTACAGCCGGCCTACGTGCTTCACCGACAGGCATTTCAAAATACCAGTATGCTAGTGGACTTTTTTTGTCTGGACTATGGCAGAGTGCGGGCCGTCGCCAAGGGTGCGCGCAGAGAAAAATCCAAATACCGATCCAGTCTGCAGCCCTTTCAGCCCCTGTTGTTGTCTTTCAGCGGGCGCGGTGACCTTAAAACAGTTATTGATTCAGAGCCCAGTGTCGCGGCACTCAATCTACAAGGCCAAAGGCTGTTTAGCGGGATGTATATCAATGAGCTGCTCACGCGCCTATTGCATAATTATGTGGAACACAAACCCCTTTATTTAGCTTATCAAGACTCTTTATTGGCGTTGCAGGGAGATGAGGGTTTGGAAGTGCTTCTTCGTAAATTCGAGCTAGGCTTGCTGGTGGAGCTAGGCTATGGCGTTAATTTTGAGTCAGACTGTGAGACAGACTTACCCTTAGAGCAGGGCAAGACGTATAGCTTTAGTCCGAGCAGGGGTTTCTCCCTGATTGAAAATAGCGCTAATGACTTGCCAGAGTCAGCCAAGTTTCATGGTGCTGATCTACTGCGACTCGGAGATTTAGACTTTTCACAGGGCAGTGTTCTTATCGCTGCAAAAAGATTGCTGCGTATTGCCCTCGCTGTGCACTTAGGAGACAAGCCTTTGCACAGTCGTTCTTTGTTCAGGCAGAGGACTTAAAGCCCATTACCTTTATCCGATTCACTAATCAATGTAGAATTTAGCTATCTTAGTTATGACCAGATTTAATATGTCTTATCAAACCATCGAAAGCCAGATCGGTAACACCCCTTTGGTGCAATTGCAGCGCCTGCCTGGAGATACTTCTAATACCATTCTAGGGAAATTGGAAGGGGATAATCCTGCCGGCTCAGTCAAAGACCGAGCAGCTCTTAGCATGATTCGCCAAGCTGAACTGCGAGGTGAGATAAAGCCTGGAGATTCTTTAATCGAAGCCACTAGCGGCAACACCGGAATAGCGTTAGCCATGGTAGCTGCGGTTAAGGGCTACAGATTAACTTTGATTATGCCCGATAATATGAGTTCAGAGCGCAAGGCCTCTATGAGCGCCTACGGGGCGAAATTAATATTAGTTACTGAAAGTCAGGGCATGGAAGGCGCTCGTGATTTGGCGCTTGAAATGGAAAAAGCTGGGGAAGGAAAGGCGCTTAATCAGTTTGCAAATCAAGATAATCCTAATGCTCATTACATGACGACCGGCCCCGAGATTTGGCGAGACACCAAGGGTCAAGTCACTCATTTCGTCTCCTCAATGGGGACTACCGGCACTATTATGGGTGTTTCTCGTTACCTAAAAGAACAAAACCCCAACATCCAAATAATTGGCTTACAACCACAAGAAGGCTCTCGCATCCCAGGAATCCGCCGTTGGCCCAAAGAATATCTACCTCAAATATTTGATCCGAGTCGTGTCGATCGAGTAATAGATATCGCACAAATTGATGCTGAGAATACCATGCGGGCTTTGGCGACCCATGAGGGAGTTTTTTGTGGGGTTTCCGCAGGTGGCGCCGTTTTTGCTTCGCTACAACTCTGCAAAGAATTAGAGAACGCCACTATAGTTTGCATCATTTGTGATCGCGGCGATCGCTATCTTTCTACCGGAGTATTTGTTGGGTAGTTGAATTGATTAGTTTCTTTAGATAGTTGTTATAGAAAATTGCCATAAAAAACTGATTAAGTCTCAGGATCAAAACTTTAACTTACACCAATTATATCCCCACCGCGTAGCCAAGCTGTTTAGATAACTATTATCAAGCAAAGGAATTAGCAATTGAGTAAACGCCGTTTTCGCAAACAAAAACTGCCATTAGAGCCGGTCGAACTAGAAATTAGCTCTGTTAGTCACGAGGGCAGAGGAGTGGCACATCGAGAAGGAAAAGTTGCTTTTGTGGATGGCGCATTAGTCGGTGAACGAGTTAGCGCACAGTTTGTTCGCAAACGAAGTAAATTCGATGAGTTTAAAACTATAGAGGTACATAACCCCTCTGCGCAGCGTGTTGAACCTCCTTGTCAGTTTACGAAACAGTGCGGCGGCTGTTCGCTCCAGCATTGGATGCCCCAAGAGCAAATAAAATTTAAACAATCGGTCTTGTTGGAGCAAATGACACATGCGACCGGGCTAGAGCAAAATGATTTTGAATTGCTTCCCCCACTGCTTGGCGCAACCTTGAATTATCGACGCAAAGCTCGGTTAGGCGTGAGATTAGTAGAAAAAAAAGGTGGGGTGCTGGTCGGCTTTCGGGAAAAATACAGTAGTTTCATTACCGAAATGGACAACTGCTCAATACTGATACCTGAGGTGGCGCAGCTTATTTCTGGGCTGCGTGAGCTTATAGGAACATTGGAAAGTAAACGGAGTATCCCTCAAATAGAGGTGGCTGCAGGGGATATGCCGGACACAGATGTTGAATCAAACCTCAATCAAGTGGCGCTTGTTTTCAGGCACTTGGAGGAGTTGATTGAGGCAGATATAGATAAGTTGATCGAATTTGCAAAAGCTAATGGTATCCACTTGTATTTACAGCCTGCAGGTAATGATTCAGTTCACAAAGTATTTCCGGTTGGAGAAGCCGACCGCCTTGTGTATTCACTGCCGCAATTCGGCTTAAAGTTAAGCTTTCATCCGATGGATTTCACCCAAATCAATGCGGGTATTAATCGTGCAATAGTCAACCAAGCCTTAGAAAAGCTCTCTATAAAGGAGGGTGACATCGTCTTAGATCTTTTTTGTGGTTTGGGGAATTTTACCCTCGCGCTAGCTAAACGAGCAGGCGAAGTAGTTGGAGTTGAGGGCAGTGAAGAGATGGTTCAGCGTGGCTATGAAAATGCCTCTGCTAATGGAATTAGTAACGTTAAGTTTTTTGCGGCAAACTTGGCGGAGTCGATGGCTAACAAGCCGTGGAGTTCGATTAAGTTCAATAAAGTGCTGTTAGATCCACCTCGTTCTGGTGCGGCGGAGATCATTGAAGAAGTTGCTGCTCTCAAGGCTGAAAAGATTGTCTATGTCTCCTGCAATCCATCGACATTGGCCAGAGATACTGCTTCTTTACTTAGCAAAGGATACCGCTTGATCTCAACTGGGGTTATGGATATGTTTCCTCACACTACGCATGTAGAATCTATGGCCGAGTTTGAGTTGATAAAGAAATAAAGCGACTTTTGTATATAAAAAAACCGCATTCTTGCATAAACATTAGTGACTAAGTTTGGTTGAATTTAAGTGAAGCAAGCAGATTTTGATAAAAAAACAGCAATAGAACAGCTTGTCGATGTGATGACGATGCTCAGAGATCCAGAGTTTGGTTGTCCTTGGGATATAGAACAAACTATTCGTTCTTTAGTCCCATTTACCCTGGAGGAGGTCTATGAGGTCGTTGACGCCATTGAATTAGGTGACACCATAGAGCTAGAAGAAGAGCTCGGGGATTTACTTTTTCAGGTTGTGTTCTATTCTCAGATAGCTAAAGAAGACGGTGATTTTAATTTTGATGGCGTGGCTAAGGCGATTACTGCAAAGCTTTTGCGGCGTCACCCCCATGTGTTTCCTGATGGATCGGTAGAGCGCTTTGGGGTTAAGTCAGTTTTGGCAACTGACGAGGTTGCGGCTAATTGGGACAAGATTAAAAGACAGGAGCGAGTTGAAAAGGCTGCGCGAAAAAGTCAGGAGCAGGAAAAAAAGCAAATCACGCAAAACAATGTCAGCTCTAGAGACGATGATTGTGAAAGTGTTCTTGATGCCGTGCCAGCGGCAATGCCAGCAGTTATGCAGGCAATGAAATTGCAGGTTAAAGCTTCCAAAGAAGGCTTCGATTGGGACGAACTGAAGCCAGTATTAGCGAAGCTGAGAGAGGAAATAGCTGAATTTGAGGAAGCTATCGAGCAAAATGACGCCCAGGCCATCAATAATGAGTTGGGAGATATACTTTTTACTACAGTTAATATAGCGAGACATGCGAACGTGGAGCCCGAAACTGCGCTGCGTGGCGCAAACCAGCGGTTTTCTGCAAGGTTTAAATGGATTGAAAAAGAATTGCGTTCTGCAGATTTGAAAATGAACGCTTTACCTGCCTCAGAGCTGGATCAGCTTTGGGAGAGGGCAAAAAAGAGCGGGCTATAAACTAGAACGATTTTTGATTGATTATGGGAGTTTGAAATGAGGATTATTTTGTTGGGAGCACCTGGTGCTGGAAAAGGCACACAGGCGCAATTTGTGACTGAGAAATTTGGTATCCCCCAAATATCAACAGGTGACATGCTGCGAGCTGCGGTCAAAAATAAAACCGAACTGGGATTGCAGGTCGGGCAAGTGATGGCATCTGGTGGTTTGGTAACAGACGAAATAATAATTGGTATCGTGAAGGAACGCATTGAGCAAGCAGATTGCGCAAATGGTTTTCTTTTTGATGGTTTTCCTAGAACCATTCCCCAGGCTGAATCAATGGTAGAGGCTGGCGTTGACATTGATGTCGTACTCGAAATTGACGTTGATGATGAAGAAATAGTGGGACGGCTTAGCGGGCGACGAGTACATCCTGATTCTGGACGAATCTATCACGTTGTTTTTAATCCACCAGAGGTGGAAAACAAAGACGATAAGACGGGTGATGACCTAATACTCAGGGAAGATGATAAAGAAGAGACTGTGCGCAAACGTCTGGCAGTTTATCATGAGCAAACCGAGCCATTAGTTGGCTTTTATAAGGGATTAGAAGAAGGTGGTGAGTCTGTTAAGATGATAAAAATATCAGGCGTTGCACCGGTTGAGAAAATAAAACAGCAAATTAACGAATTGTTGTCTTAACATTTAGCGCAGCAAAAAAACCCGAGCAATTGCTCGGGTTTTTTTTGCCCCAAAATCTGACATAAACAAATCATCTATCGAGTGAACGAAGTGATAAACCAAACCAAACTAGACTAAGATAATTGATGAACCGTTGGTAGAAAAGCTCAAGATTAAGTGATTTCTTTTACTTAATCCCTATAGTTTTTACTTGTGTGATCAATTAACCGATAACTCTTTTTTAAAGTTTTTGATCAAGATAGCGAAATAGAAGGTGATGCCACCGGTAAGTCGGTATTAGTTGTGGTCACTCAAAATTAAAATTAGTTTGAATGATCTCAATTGTTGTTTGCTTTTAGACAGATAAGTTATGTGATATCTTTCGGCAAAGCACTAAGAACGACGATTGAAAACTGAAGCGGGCACGATTTATAACCTAGGAGAGAAACGAGTATGGCTAAAGTTAAAGCTAAAAAGAAAGCACCTGCTAAGAAAAAGGTGGTGGCCGAAGTTACAAGCCCCGCTTTGATAAAAGCAACTGCGGTTGTAGCAAAAATACAAAAAGATGCTAATGAAGCTAAGAAAGCAGTTGCGGCAGCAATTAGAAAGTCCAATGCAGCAAAGAAAGCTGCTGCTAAAACTAAAACTGCAACGCTTAAGAAAGTTTCAGTTGCTGCATCAAATGCTGCCAAGAAGGCTTCGGTTAAAGCTTCCACTATAAACGCAAGACTTCGTGTCGCGAGTGCTAAAGCTAAAGCAGCTGAAACAGTAGCTAAGGCGCTAGCAGCTAAAGTTGCTGAAGCAGCCAAAGTTGAAGCAGATTTAACGAAGGCCGTTGCAACATTTACAGCCAGCTTTAAAGCCAAGCAAGCTAAGGTGGCTGCTGCTAAAGCAGCTAAGCAAGCGAAAAGTGAGGCAGCCAAAGCCAAAGTAACCGCTAAAAAGACAGCACTGAAAGCGAAAGCGGCGGCGAAGAAAGGGGCAGTTGCTGCAAAGAAAGCTGCAGCTAAAGTAAAGGCGGCACTTAAGAAAGCCTCGGTAAAGAAAAAAGCCCCGGTAAAGAAAAAAGCCCCAGCAGCAAAGAAAGCTCCTGCAGCAAAGGAAGCCGTAGTCACAACTAAAGCAGCGCTTAAAAAAGCGGCACCTAAGAAGATTGCCAAGCGTAAGCCTGCAGCTAAAAAGAAAGTTGCTGCAAAAAAGAAAGTGGCAGAAAAGAAGGTAGTTAAGAAGGCGCCTGCTAAGAAGAAAGCACCTGCCAAGAAAAAAGCACCTGCCAAGAAAAAAGTTGTGAAGAAGGCTCCAGCCAAGAAGAAAGCGCCTGCCAAGAAGAAAGCTCCAGCCAAGAAGAAAGCGCCTGCTAAGAAGAAAGCGCCAGCCAAGAAGAAAGTAGTTAAGAAAAAGGCGCCGGCTAAAAAGAAAGCTGTAAAAAAGGCACCTGCTAAGAAAAAAGCTGTGAAGAAGGCTCCAGCCAAGAAAAAAGCGCCTGCTAAGAAAAAAGCGCCTGCTAAGAAGAAAGCACCAGCCAAGAAGAAGGTTGCTAAGAAAAAAGCAGTTAAGAGTCGGTCAGCAGCAAAGAAGGCCGCGCCAAAGAAAGTAGTTGCGCGCAAGCCAGCGGCTAAGAAAAAAGCACCGGCTAAGAAGAAAGCACCTGCTAAGAAAAAAGCACCTGCTAAGAAAAAAGCACCTGCTAAGAAGAAAGCACCTGCCAAGAAAAAAGCACCTGCCAAGAAAAAAGTTGTGAAAAAGAAAGCGCCGGCTAAGAAAAAAGCGCCAGCGAAGAAAAAAGTAGTAAAAAAGAAAGCTGTAAAGAAGAAAGCACCGG